>NZ_JBFRSX010000005.1:0-77561 GCF_041473835.1 Vibrio sp. 10N.222.55.A1
GGCCAGACAGTAAATAGTATCTCCAAGAAAAAGCAGGGATACCCGAGGCTCTCAACGTTAGTTTAAAGCTAAGAACTGTATGTGGCAAGCTTACTTCTGCCCCAAAGTGAGCCAGAGAGGGATTAAACTCAGTTTCAAACCCTTCAACTTGCCTTACTTTTTTTATGCCTAGAGTTCCAACAATGTAGCTAAATTTTCTAATCCACAACAGACTGACCTTCAATCACACTTACGCACGAATATGTTGCTCAACTATCTCTAAGTTGTTGAATAATAAAAAACTAAAGGAAAGCTTTTGATTGATAACGTGCCTTGAGTCGGAAGCAATGTGTGCTTGCACGATATTAAAATGTTAGGCTTCTTTTTGGCAATGGATAGGTATAGGTACATAAATTGGAAGAATTAGTTATTAAAAACACAATCACAATGATTGGAGTGATGTTTGCTGCAATTGTCGGCGGATTCTTTTCGCTAATGAATTTGGTTTCTTCCAAAGAGCAAAAGGTTTCAGAATTTCGACAAGATTGGATTAATTCATTAAGAGAATCAATTTCCTCTTACATAGCTTCGCTGTATTATTTGTCTACTTTATATAAGCATTATGTTGAGCAGCACCCCGACAAGAAAAACCGATTCGAAATGACAAAAGGTGTCGAAGAGACTTACTCTCAAGTAAATAAAATGTACAACGACATAATCTTTCGTATAAATGAGAATGAAAAGAAACCTCACCTTAAGAAGTTAAATGACGACTTCCTTGCCGCGCTTGAAGAATCGAGAGATCTTTTTAACAAAAATGAGTTCAAAGAAGTTAAAGTCAGTTGTAATAAAGTAAGAAGCTATGCCAAACCATTACTTAAAATAGAGTGGGAACGGGTCAAGTCGGGTGAGCCAGCTTATCGATACTCTAAGTATTTCTCAGTTGCAATATTGGTTGTTGGAGTTTCAATATTCTCTTATACATCTTATAAAATAATTGACACTGCATTAGTTAGCCCTAGTCAAACCGAAACCGTAATAGAGTCAAAGCCTAACAAGTCAAGCAACGCGGACGGCGATAAAGCTGCCGCCAGTTCTTGAGGCGTTAGGCAACATACTTAAATACAGCCTCCGGATAAAGGCTGTATATGCAGTTATTTTGTTAGTTCAATACGTGTTAACTGATTAAACTGAAAGTTGAATAGTCCCGCGGGTTTTCCGATTTCGTTATTTCCTGCACTGTTTTCACTTTGAATAGCGTTGAGAAGGAAGTCGTGCATAACGCTATCACAGCTAGTAGCCTGTTGAACAGCAGAGGCATAGTGGGTATTGGCTCTATTTTTATAAGCGGCTTTCATCCCAATTACGGCAATTTCACTTGCCGGAATTACATGTTTGTTGGCGATGGCTTTACTATTATCATTTGGGTCTTGTGCTATATCGAATACAAACAGCTTGTGATCTGCTGCCCGTGGGCAATAAAACCCAAGAATGAATTCAGCCTGATATTGCTTAAACCGTGTTCTCATTCCACCGTGATTCGCCGCTTTATCTAACACCGCCTGTATAGAGTGTAATACGACCTCGGAAACGAGGTTTGCATCTAAAGCACTAGTAATATCCTGTTCGCTAAACATCTCTTCGCTAAAGTAATGGGTTGAATTAAGAAATCGGCTCTGTTGGCAGCTCATTGCCAACTTATATTCACCATTTTCGTACGTTGGGTACAGTTCACTTAGGTGATTGCGAATTGAGTTCATCAGGTGTTGAGCGACTAATGTACTGCCTGCCATTGCAACAAAGCATTTATACTCTTTTTCTTGCCCCCTGTAGTTACCAAAGGCTTCCCCATGGAATACGACTCCTTTGATTCTGATGGGGATTTCATAAACTTTTTTAAAACCTTTTACTAAAACGGTGTTACTTTGAGTTATATGGCTATCTGTGGTGATAAATAGACCAGCTTTTTGGTTTTGTTTGCCTGCTATGACTAGTGTCAATTTTTACCTTCCTTGCATTGAGTTGTTTTATGGGTTCGAATTTTGAGTGTCTTTTTGTAATGCGTCAAGTTGCCTATCAGGAAGTTTAAGAGTGATTCACAACGCTTGGCGCTTTCACTTCAAGCAAGTTTAGTGTTTATAGTACAATGCGTTAGGTAAGGTGTTGGCGTTGTTCACACCTTAATTTGGCGTTATGTGAAATGAGAATATATGTACACATTTGATCTAGTTTTACCTAAAGATTCAAAGGTAGCCGTTTGGGCTTTACAAAAATTTCTATTAGAAGAGGCCGAGAAGTTACTTGGTAAGAAAGAACTTGATAAGCAAATCTTTCAACCTACTTTTGGAGAGCGTGGCCCTTTTATACGAAATCGTTTACAAAACGATGGTGCTTGGGCTGTTCTTAGCCATAATGCGGGTGGATACTGGCCAGCTGCACTTTATGAGCTGGCCCATGAAACAATCCATCTACTGAATCCAGTTATCGGGTATACCAATTATTTAGAAGAAGGCATCGCGGTTGCGTACTCTATAGACATGTCAAAAAGAGAAACCACACACCCTATGTCACCAAATGACAAATATTATCAGCGAGCTTATGAGCTTGTTCAACTTCTACCTGATGGCATTTATGAGTCTGCAAAATGGATTAGAAATGAACTTGGCTCACTGGGGAATGTTAAAGTTGCAGACTTGAAAAAATTATTCCCAGCTCTTGAAGATGAAGTTATCGTAGAACTTTGCTCCGAGTGTGATTTTACATAACAAGCGCTTTAAACGTAACAAAAAAACAGTTGCTTAGGTTTAGATTTGCTCCACATTATAACTAACAAATTTTGTCCGTTTAAGCGGGCACTATAGCAAAAAAAAGGAGTAAATCACTTGTCGTTAGGAACGATTGTAGTCGAAGAAGTTAACCTAATACTTAAAGTTGATGATTTTGTCGAGACAGTAGCTATTGTGCTTACAGCTCTCTGTACATTTCTAGCAGCTCGTGCAGCTATGCGGTCAGCAGAGATCTCAAAAACGCAACTATTGGCGAGCCAGACTAATGCTGATCAAGTTAATTTTTTTGGTTTGCTGGATGCTTTAGAAAAAGCACACGGTATTCGCTTTCTTACACGAGGCGCATTGTATGAAGAATTAAAGGATTTGGATTCGTATTTAGACCTATATAAGTCAAAAAGTGCCGTAGCAAATACAACCATAGATAGTGTAATTAAGTTTGATTCAGAGGTTAAATCTCGTCCGAATTTTGTTGGGCGTCTGGGCAAGTCGCCAGTTCTATTTGAAACTTATTTTGACTACGCTAAAGAAGTAAGTCTTCTTTTTCAATTCGATTTTAATATCCCAGAAGAAAACGATTTTGTTGTGCTTGACCCAATTGGTATTAAAGTCCCGGTTTATGAGCGTGACCCTGACAAGATCGTATACATAGTAGACGCTGTCGCAAACGAAATTTTGGGCTATAAAAACTCTGGTTATCATTTGCTGGGAATTGGGGTTACGCGGAGAAGAGACGGTGAGTATTTTGAAGCATTTTATAATGAATACAAAGATAGTCAGAGCGGTGAGTACCAATATGTCGAAGCAAAAGGGTGAATTTTGCATACAAGCATTTAAGGTTTCAAGATACTTTTTCTAATCTTGAATAAACGATTTGGAGCTATAGGTCTAAATCGTTTTTGTCCAAAAGTGTGTTTAGGGTGTCCAGCTGAATGTGTCCAGCTGAATGTGTGATCACCAAGTGAGAAGTACCCTGATCAAGGACAGAGTGTTTATTAGAAATGTATATTCCAAGCATCAAGGCAAGTGAGTCTCTTTTCAGCTATGTATTCAGGCTTGCAAGTGTCAACCATTACATGACAGAGCCTTTTTTTCATAAGTTTATTTTGCTGAAAAATGGCAACTTTGTAGCTCAGAAAAAATCAGCAGATAGTCTATCAAAGTTGATCGGGGAGTTTCACAGCGTACGTTACGAGGAAATCACAAAAAGGGCTTTGAGTGCACCATATAGTCAGCGCATATCTAATAGCGACACTTGTTACTATGATGAAAAGCACGATAAATCAGTGCGCTATTGTCCAGAGTGCATTGCTGAACAACATTTAAACTATGGGCATGGTTGGTTAAAACGAGAGTGGTTGTTCAACTTTCAGTGTTCTATTCACAATAAGCGGCTATTGAAGCTTGTTGATACGGCTAAAAAACGAGAACTGAGCCTCTTCAAGGCGTTTGAATCGATACTTCGTGATGTCCCAAGTATCGGTCATAAAGATTTGCTTGAATCTTCCGACTTCGAGAGCCGACCTTGTATTATTGCACCTTGCTTGTTAATAGACTTTTTCAGGAGTACGGCTAAACGTGGGCTGTTCGATTTTGATGAGCTAGAAGAGCCGTTGCATAGACTTATAGGTCTTTTCTATCAATATCTAAACTGTTTTCCATCAGATGAGAAGGTTTTATTTGCTGACTATTTGCGCGGCAATGTTGTCATGAAGCCGAAGGATGGAATGTGTTTTTACAAATCCTCTTCTCCTTGCTTAGGTTGTAACTATAGCGAATGTTGCCAACATGCAGATTTACACTCCAGTGGAAACTACAACAGTATCAATGATGCAGATATTAAAAGTATCGTAGAGTGGGTATTCCAGCCTTCAGATTTACCTGAGCATATTAGTGACGAGACTTTGCAAGCATACTTAAAGCTGAAGGAACACTTGGTTGATTATCATGACCCAGAAACATTTGAAGCTGCTACGGTTAAGTGGTTAATGATACTAATGGAGTCAACATATGGATCTCATACAGAGCTATTTGGCGTAACATTTGAGAGTATTAAACGTGAACCAATATCTGGTCTCTTAGCTATTCAGCTAAAGAGAAAACGGGTCAGAAGTACCAACAGGTTTTTTCTATTACCTAGAGTCTTTGAAGATAGGATAAAATGGTATGCAGAACAACGGTGTGCAGGTCGCTTTCGATTAGCAGATCCAGTTATAATGTCTAGAACAGGCAAACCACTTGCTGTATCGGAGCTTAATAAAATTCTTCGAGAACCCTTCAGCCAGCAAGGGGGCATACCATCAGAAGGGCAAAACTTGCATGCGATTAGGGATGTCATTGCTGCTTTGGCTGTAGCGTCTGGAGCTAATATTCAGTATTTAACCAAAGCATCAGGACATAGTAACACTTCATTAGTAAGAAAAAACGTACTCCCAGTTTAGTTGTTTTTCTGGTCTTTTTACGTTGATAGTCAGAAGCCTATGAATTGGTGGGGTGAATGTAAACTCCTTATGGGCAAACTTTATTGTACGCAGGTGCCCTTACGGGCGAACTCTATTGTCGCTGCACATTAAGCTTTTAGCTTACTCACTAGATTTTAAATTATATAAAAATGGCGAGTCATACGACTCGCCATTTTTGTATCTAACATTGTGCTCTAGCTCTAGATTCGACTTTATCGATAGCTTTTCGTGCTCAATTGAATCTTTTAGCTCTTATTTACGCCGGTTTGTTTTTTGAAAACTTGATCTGTTGAATCACTAAGCCAGCAATGATCAGTACCAAGCCAAACAGGGTCGCTGGGTGAATCTCTTCGCCGATAATAGTGGAAAGTAGCATCAACGAGATAAACGGCGAGGCAAAAATTAGGTTGCTGATACGTGCCGTGTTGTTGGTCAGTTTTAATGCCGAGAGCCACAAGACAAAGGTAATGCCCATCTCAAACAGGCCTACGTAAGTCACAGCCATCCAACCTTTTGCTGTGATTTGGCTAAAGCTCTCGCCTTCGTAAATGGTTAAACCGATCGCGAAGGGCAATGCCACTAAGAAACCAAGCAATACGCCAATCACAGGGTCAGCCTTGTTTTTGGTGTTTAGAATCCAGTATCCCGCCCAAAGCAGAGTAGAAAGCAGCGCCAGTGCCACACCAAGTGGGCTATCGAACTGCATGCCTAACACATCGCCTTTGGTCGCAATAACTACCACACCCGCATAGCTGAAGGTACAAGCAATCCAATCTTGCTTACGAATCTTTTGCCCCAGAAAAACCGCCGCCATTAAGGTTAGCGTGATAGCCCAGCTGTAGTTGATGGCTTGAGCTTGAGAAGCGGGCAGCAGGTCGTAGGCTTTGAATAGAATCAGGTAATAAGCCAATGGGTTAACCAAGCCGAGCAGCAGGTAATACCAAGGGTTTGAAAGGAACGTTGTACTCAGCTGAGAGAGCTTACCTTGAAAGGCGCAGACTGCGATCAGCGCAATCGACGACACAATACTGGCAATGGTCAGCATTTGAATCGGTGAAAACTCAGCAAGGGTCAGCTTAAAAGCAGTAGCGACCGTTGACCACAGCAGTACTGCGGAAAGGCCAAAGCCCAAGGCACGACGTTCGTTCATGGCAACTCATTCTAATTTGATGGGACAGAATACGGAGCGCCTAGTCTATCTGTCGAATTTTAATACGGCAAACTGGACATTTATCCAGTATCAAAATACCATTTAATGAGTTATTTCCAATTAGGCTAAATCATTATCATGCAATGGATTATCGAACATCAGGCAACGCTTATTGCTGCAATTTCTGGCGCGCTCGTCAGCGGCGGTGTCGTGGGTTGGTGGATTAAACAGAAGCTCTCTTTTCAGCAGCGATTGCTCGAGCAGCAGCTAGAGTCCGATCGTTTGTTGCATGAATCTCAGCAAGCTCAGCTCAAATCATCACTCGCAGAGGCGCAACAAGAGCTCGATGAGTTAGATGATGACCGAGACAAAGCGGCATTCGAGCTCAAGCAGGCGCACGGTAAGGTGATGGCTGCAATGGAAAAACTGCGCTACTTTGAGGCGGTAAAGCAAGAGCGCCAGCAGTACGCTGATGAGATCAATGTGCTTAAAGATCATAAGTCTGAATTAGAAGCCGAGCTGCGCGAGCAAGAAGCAAGGCATGACCAAGAAAACCTCGCCAATAGCGAAAAGCTGCAGTTGCTAGAGCAAGCTGAATCACGACTTAAGCAGCAGTTTGAATTGTTAGCGAACCAACTGTTTGAAACCAAAACCGCCAAGGTCGATCAGCAGAATAAGCAGAGCCTAGAAGGTTTGTTGTCTCCACTAAGAGAGCAGTTGGAAGGCTTTAAGAAACAAGTGAACGACAGCTTCAGCCAAGAAGCCAAAGAGCGTCATACTTTGGTGCATGAGCTTAAAAACCTGCAGCGTCTTAATGAGAGTATGACGCGTGAAGCGGTGAACCTGACTCAAGCGCTAAAGGGTGACAACAAACAACAAGGTAACTGGGGCGAGGTGGTGCTGGCTCGCGTGCTTGCTGAATCAGGACTGCGCGAAGGCCACGAATACCAAACGCAAGTGAACCTGCAAAACGATGCGGGCAAGCGTTATCAACCGGATGTGATTGTGCATCTGCCACAAGATAAGCAAGTGGTGGTCGATTCCAAAATGGCGTTGGTGGCATTTGAACGCTACTTCAATGCCGAAACCGACCAGCAGCGTGATGCTGCATTGCGTGATCACTTGGTGTCGTTAAGAGCGCACATCAAAGGTTTGAGCCAGAAAGATTATCATCAGCTCAAAGGCATCCAAAGCTTGGATTACGTGTTGATGTTTATCCCGGTTGAGCCAGCATTCCAAGTCGCTATTCAAGCCGACCCTAGCTTGGTGAAAGACGCGATGGAGCAAAACATCATCTTGGTCAGCCCAACCACTTTGCTGGTGGCACTGCGTACAATTGATAACCTGTGGCGTAACGACAGACAGAACCAGAACGCACAGGTTATCGCAGAACGTGCGAGCAAGCTTTACGACAAGCTGCGCCTGTTTGTTGATGATATGGAAGGCCTTGGCAGCTCACTTGATAGAGCAAACCAAAGTTATCAAGGGGCGATGAATAAGCTAGTCACAGGGCGAGGCAACGTGATTCGTCAGGCCGAAAGCTTCAAGCAATTGGGTGTTGAAGTGAAGAAACCGATCTCGATTGGTTTGGCCGAAATGGCGCAAAATGAGGCTTTTTCAGAAAATGTCTCTTTAGTAGAAAGACAACCTACTGAGGATAAAGTAAACTAATCGGCCGCAGCGCCTCTAAACACAAAGAGCGCTGTCGATGAGAACTTACCATGGTAGATAACAGCATTATGGACACAAGCGTGCAGACAAATTCAGCAGTAGAGTCAGAAACCACACACTTTGGTTTCGAAACAGTCGCAAAAGACGAAAAAGTCGCGAAAGTAGCAGAGGTATTTCACTCTGTAGCCGCTAAATACGACATCATGAATGACTTAATGTCGGGTGGTGTTCACCGCTTGTGGAAGCGATTCACAATTGATTGCAGTGGCGTTCGCCCTGGTCAGCGTATCCTAGATCTTGGTGGTGGTACTGGCGACCTTACTGCGAAATTCTCGCGTATCGTTGGTGAAAAAGGCCACGTGGTTCTTGCTGATATCAACAACTCAATGCTGAATGTTGGCCGTGATAAGCTGCGTGATAGCGGCATTGTTGGCAACGTACACTACGTACAAGCGAACGCTGAAGAGTTGCCATTCCCAGATAACTACTTCGATTGCATTACGATCAGCTTCTGTCTGCGTAACGTAACCGATAAAGACCAAGCGCTGCGTTCTATGTACCGCGTACTTAAGCCGGGTGGCCGTCTGTTGGTTCTTGAGTTTTCTAAGCCAGTGCTTGAGCCACTATCAAAGGTTTACGACGCATACTCTTTCCACCTGTTGCCAAAAATGGGTGAGCTGATTGCCAACGATGCAGACAGCTACCGTTACCTTGCAGAATCTATTCGTATGCACCCAAATCAAGAGACTTTGGAAGGCATGATGCAAGAAGCGGGCTTTGAAAATACAAAATACTTCAACCTAACGGGCGGTATTGTTGCGCTGCACCGCGGTTACAAGTTCTAGTCGAGCTTGGTAGCAGGCTCGCTGAGCGTGCTAAACAATAAGAATAAAGATAGAACGGATAGGTTAAGGCTTATCCGTTTTCAAAGGTAAGGACAGTCATGCCATTTGATCCATTGGTAACCGCGGTTATTGAAACCTCTTTAAATACTTTCGTGAACGATGATCCAGCCTTGGTTCGTCGTTTGTCTCGTTTAAAGGGGCAGATCATTCAAGTTAATTTGAAAGAGTTGAATAAAACACTCACTTTCGTTTTCAGCCAACAGATTGATGTGTTGTCAGAATACGAAGGGCAGCCTGACTGCTACCTATCTTTGAACCTATCGGTGTTACCTGAACTGCGTGAGCAATCGAACATCACCAAGCTGATCAAGCAAGATAAGCTGATCTTAGAAGGTGATATTCAACTGGCTCAGAAATTCGCTCAACTGATGACAGACTGCAAGCCTGATTTGGAAGAGTGGTTATCGCGCGTAACGGGTGATGTGGTTGCGCATACCTTGGTGCAAGGCGTTAAAAACGTCGGTGGCTTTGTAGCAAAACAGGCAACTAAGCATCAAAATCATGTTGCTCAAGTTCTGACTGAAGAGTGGAAGATCGCACCTGCACCGTTAGAAGTCGCGCATTTTTGCGACCAAGTTGATGACGTAAAAAGCTCTGCTGCTCGTCTTGAAGCTAAGTTGAACGCTCTGTTGGAGAAAGCATGACCCCAGCAGAACTGAAACGTCTTTATCATATTATCAAGGTACAGTTGGAATACGGCCTTGATGAGTTGATGCCGGAACACCAACTGACTAAAGCCCCTTTGTTGGCGCGAAAGTCACTGTTTTGGCTCAAGAACAAGCATCAAGATAAAGAGTTGGGTCATCGCTTGCGCCTTGCGCTGCAAGAACTTGGTCCAGTGTGGATCAAGTTTGGACAGATGATGTCGACACGTCGTGATCTGTTCCCTCCTCATATCGCCGATCAGTTGGCGTTGTTGCAAGACCAAGTTGCGCCGTTTGATGGTCAATTGGCGAAGCAAGATATGGAAAAGGCGTTGGGTGGCAGTTTAGACAACTGGTTTACCGACTTTGATATCGAGCCACTGGCTTCTGCTTCTATTGCTCAGGTGCATACCGCAAAGCTTAAAGAGAGCGGTCGCGAGATTGTTCTGAAGGTCATTCGACCTGATATTCGCCCGGTGATTGACGCAGATCTAAAACTGATGCACCGAATGGCGCGTATAGTCGCTAAGTCGCTTCCTGAAGCACGTCGTTTGAAACCGGTTGAAGTGGTTCACGAGTACGAGAAAACGTTACTTGATGAACTCGACCTGCGCCGTGAGGCGGCCAATGCCATTCAACTGCGACGTAATTTTGAAGGCAGTGAAGAGCTGTATGTTCCAGAGGTTATCCCTGATCTAAGCAGCGAAACCCTGATGGTGTCAGAGCGAATCTATGGTATTCAGGTTTCCGATATTGAAACTCTGAACGCCAACGGCACTAACATGAAATTGTTGGCAGAACGTGGTGTGACGGTATTCTTCACTCAAGTATTCCGAGACAGCTTTTTCCATGCCGACATGCACCCGGGTAACGTATTCGTTAATCCAGAAAATCCAGACAACCCTCAGTGGATTGGTTTGGATTGTGGCATTGTTGGCACGCTCAACAGCGAAGATAAGCGTTATTTAGCAGAGAACCTGCTGGCCTTCTTCAATCGAGATTACCGTAAAGTCGCAGAGCTGCACGTGGATTCGGGTTGGGTGCCACACGACACCAACGTTAACGATTTCGAGTTCGCGATTCGCATGGTGTGTGAGCCAATTTTTGCAAAACCACTTGGTGAGATCTCATTTGGCCATGTGTTGCTAAACTTATTTAATACAGCAAGACGTTTCAACATGGAGGTTCAACCTCAGTTGGTGCTTCTGCAAAAGACCTTGTTGTATGTCGAAGGCCTAGGCCGTCAGCTGTATCCGCAACTTGATTTGTGGGCAACGGCGAAGCCTTTCCTTGAAACCTGGATGATGAATCAGGTGGGGCCGCAAGCTGTGATCAACGCAGTAAAAGAGCGTGCGCCATTCTGGGCAGAAAAACTGCCAGAGCTGCCAGAGCTACTTTATGACAGCTTGCGCCAAGGTAAAGCGATGAACCACAGAATGGATCAGCTTTATCAAGGTTACCGAGATAGTAAGCGTCAGCAAGCAACTGGAAAGTTTTTGTTTGGCGTTGGAGCCACTTTAGTCGTATGCTCCGCAATATTAGTTTCAAGCCCTTATGAGCAGCTATCTATGGGCTGTGGCATCGCAGGTGTCACATTTTGGTTGCTTAGTTGGCGAGCTTACCGTCGTTAGACAGTAGACTCTCTTAATATTTTTATGTGTAGACAGACCCGAGGACAATGACAATGGGTGGTATCAGTATTTGGCAACTTCTAATCATTGCTGTAATTGTAATTTTGCTATTCGGAACAAAGAAACTGCGCGGTATGGGTGGTGACTTAGGTTCAGCGGTTAAAGGCTTCAAAAAAGCGATGAGCGATGAAGACAAGCCTGCAGATAAGAAAGATGCAGACTTCGAACCAAAGAATATTGAACAGCAGAAGACAGAAGCTCACGCTGAAACAACTGCTGAAACAAAGAAAGACAAAGAGCAGGCGTAAATCGTGTTTGATATCGGTTTTTGGGAACTGGTATTAATATCTGTCGTTGGGTTAGTGGTTTTAGGGCCTGAGCGTTTGCCCGTGGCGATTCGCAGTATTTCCAAGTTTGTTGGACAAGCGAAAAGCATGGCAAACAGTGTGAAAGATGAACTTTCTCATGAGCTTAAGGTGCAAGAGCTGCAAGAAAACCTACGCAAGGCGGAAAAAATGGGTATGGAAGATTTATCTCCAGACCTTAAAGCGTCAGTCGATGAACTCAAGCAGGCCGCTGCTGAGGTTCAACGTCCGTATGCTAAGCCTGAGTCTGATAAGCCAAGTGAGACTAAACCTAGTGTCATGGAAACTGTGGAATCTGAAACCATTCAGGTCAACAGCGAAGCTTCAGCACCGTCAGATAAGAAAGCCGAATAGTCTCGCAAGGAGGAGTCGCCGGATACTTGATTCGCTAGATGTTTAAATAGATATCTATTCAAGTAAATAACTATTCAAGTGGATACCAATTCAACTGGATAGATACACGCGCGGCTCCTTTTCGATCTTCCTGTTTAAGAGGTTTGACATGTCTTCGACTGAGCAGACACAGCCTTTAATTAGCCACCTTCTAGAACTACGTAATCGCCTACTACGTGCGATTGTCGCGGTGCTAGTGATATTTGTCGGGCTAATTTATTTTGCTAATGATATTTATGAATTCGTATCAGCACCTTTGGTAGATCGTCTACCGGAAGGGGCGACGATGATCGCAACCGATGTTGCATCGCCATTTTTCACACCGCTGAAATTAACCTTGATCGCGTCTATATTCCTCGCGGTTCCGTTTATTTTGTATCAGGTGTGGGCTTTTGTTGCTCCGGGTTTATACAAGCATGAAAAACGCTTGATCATGCCGCTATTGGCTTCAAGTTCATTGCTGTTTTACTGTGGTGTGGCGTTCGCTTACTTTATTGTATTCCCGTTGGTATTTGGCTTTTTTACGGCCATATCATTAGGGGGAGTAGAGTTCGCAACCGACATCTCAAGCTATCTTGATTTTGTACTCGCGCTGTTCTTTGCTTTTGGTATTGCCTTTGAAGTGCCTGTTGCGATTATCTTGTTGTGTTGGACGGGGGCAACAACGCCTCAATCTCTGTCTGAAAAGCGTCCTTACATTGTGGTGGGTGCTTTCATCATCGGTATGATGCTGACACCACCAGATATGATCTCGCAAACACTGTTGGCGATTCCAATGTGTATTCTGTTTGAGATTGGTCTGTTTTTCGCACGCTTTTATACGCGTAAGCCAGATGCGGATGAAGAGGAAGAAGCTGAATCTTGATTCGGAATGCTTCAGTAAAAATCACATAATAAAAAAGCGGCCTAGGGCCGCTTTTTTATTATGTCTGTTTATCGAATCTTTAACTGATAGCCACAGTTCTGACATATATAGAGCTCTTTGATGCCCAAAATTTTATGCCATAGGGTTCGATGTTGACGTTGTAAGTGTTGTGAATGGTCACACATAATCAACTACCTCTATATGCAGGTGGTTGATGATATATTGAATGAGATAGTAACTCAAACTAAACTGTAAATTCTAACTTTCCACTGAACAAACAAAAAAGCGACGCTAGCCGCTTTGATTTTGCGTATCTATCTTACTTTCAATTGGTATCCACATTGAGTGCAATTATACAGCTCTTTGATGCCAATTACTTTGTGCCATAGAGTTCGATGTTTACGCCTTAAGTGGGGGTGCTTACACATAAATTACCGTCGAGATATTCAGGCGGCTTATGTTGTACTAGTTTAATAGTTCATTCAACAAAATATACAAAACTTACATTTTTTGTTGAATTGTATAGGTTTTTACAAGTTGAATAAGCTGATTGCATTTTTTGTGGTGATTGCATTCACCTCTTCGATGCTTTTGCCGCGCAATTCAGCGATGCGTTTTGCTACTAATTCTGTGTAGGCTGGTTCATTGCGTTTACCGCGATTCGGTGTTGGTGCTAAGTATGGGCAATCTGTCTCTAGGATGACGTAATTCATATCAAGATGTGGAATCACCTTATCCATCCCAGAGTTCTTAAAGGTCGAAACGCCGCCTAAACCTAAATGAAAGCCTAGCTCGTTGATCGCTTGAGCTTCCTCTAAGCTGCTACCAAAGCAGTGGAATACCCCGCGTAAGCTGCCATCTTGTTCTTTACGAAGTAGGGCAAGTGTCTCTTCAATGGAATCACGAGTGTGGATCACCACAGGTAGATCAAGCTCTTTTGCCCACTGCAGTTGAGTCACAAACGCCATCTCTTGTTCAGCCTTGAAGGTTTTATCCCAGTACAAGTCGATACCAATCTCACCCACGGCGATAAAGTCATGCTTATCAAACCAAGCTCGAATGGTTTTGAGGGTTTGCTCGATATTCGCATCCACATAACAAGGGTGTAAGCCCATCATTGAACGGCACACATCAGGAAACTGCGCTTCCGTTGCTAACATTGGTTCGATAGATTCTAAATCGATGTTCGGCAATAGAATGGTATCAATCCCTTGAGCCAGTGCGCGCTGCACAACTTGTTCGCGGTCTTCATCGAATTCGCTAGCGTAAATATGAGCATGGGTGTCGATCATTGTTTTGTCCTGAAAGCGGTCTTTACTGAGTTGTCATGAGTATACGGCAGTGTGAGGAGAAGGTCATTTTTTGCCATTTATCCCTATTTTTGAGTAGGTTTCATATTTTACTGCTAGCGTCCTGAGCCATCAGTGATATGCTTTTGCCTGTATTTAGCACTTTTCATATCTAAGTATTTCGGTGCTTAGAATAGGCAAGGAGAATCTAGTGTCTGTTTCAATTCAAGGTCAATTCCCAGGTCGCCGTATGCGCCGTATGCGTAAGCACGACTTTAGCCGTCGCCTAATGGCAGAAAATCAATTGTCTGTGGATGATCTAATCTACCCAATGTTTATCCTGATGGGTAAAGACCGCCGCGAGCCTGTCGAGTCAATGCCAGGTGTTGAACGCTTGTCGATCGACTACATGCTTGAGGAAGCAGATTACCTGTCAAAGCTGGGTGTTCCTGCGATTGCTCTATTTCCAGTCGTGAACCAAGATGCTAAAAGTTTATGCGCAGCTGAAGCTCATAACTCAGAAGGTTTGGTGCAGCGCGCTGTACGTTTACTAAAAGAGCATGTGCCAAACATTGGCGTTATTACTGACGTAGCACTAGACCCGTTCACCACTCACGGCCAAGACGGCATCATCGATGAAGATGGTTACGTGATGAATGACGAGACGACTGAAGTCTTGATCAAGCAAGCATTATCACACGCTGAAGCGGGTGCTGACGTAGTTGCCCCATCGGATATGATGGATGGTCGCATTGGTAAGATCCGTGAAGCGTTAGAAGAAGCGGGCCATATTCATACTCAGATTATGGCGTACTCTGCAAAATATGCATCGTGCTACTACGGCCCATTCCGTGATGCAGTTGGCAGTGCTTCGAACCTGAAAGGTGGTAACAAGAAGAACTACCAGATGGATCCAGCCAACAGCGATGAAGCGATTCATGAAGTCGCGATGGATCTTAATGAAGGTGCGGACATGGTGATGGTGAAACCAGGCATGCCTTACCTTGATATTGTTCGTCGTGTTAAGCACGAACTGCAAGCGCCTACGTTTGCTTACCAAGTATCTGGTGAATACGCGATGCACAAAGCGGCGATTCAAAACGGCTGGCTGAAAGAGCGCGAAACCGTCATGGAATCACTGTTGTGCTTTAAGCGTGCTGGCGCTGATGGCATTCTTACTTACTTCGCTAAAGATGTCGCAGAGTGGCTTGCTGAAGATAACGCACAAGCTGCTGAGCATTTAAAAGAAAAGTAACCGTGTAGATCTCACTTAAGTGATCAGTAAAGGGTTGGCCATTGTGCCAGCCCTTTCGTTTATAAGGATGAATAAGATGTCAGTTGTCGTACGTGAAGGTTCTTTAGAAGAAGTGGTGTCTGTGGTCGAGCAGATCTCTGAGTTCGCTAAAAAAGAGAGTGTCGCTTCTCTGTCAGAGCGGCTGGCAGGGAAAAAGAGCCTTATCTTAGTGGCTGAAGAAGCTGGCGTGTTGCTTGGCTTTAAGATCGGCTATGAATTGGATCAAGATACTTTTTACAGCTGGTTTGGTGGCGTGTCACCGCTCGCGAGGAACAAAGGCGTTGCACAGGCGCAATTAGACGTTCAGGAACAGTGGGCGAAAGAGCAGGGCTACAGACAGTTAAAGGTTAAGTCTCGTAACCAGTTCCCTGCAATGTTGCGCCTGTTATTGAGAAACGGTTACCTAATCGAAAGATTTGAAGAAAAAGAAGACATTAATGACCATAGAATCCATTTTTTGAAGCAAATTTAAGCACTGCTGTTAACGGTTTATAAATCAAATGAGATTTATTATCATTTAATTGTTGACTATTAAATGAGAATCATTATTATTAACTTCGTCTTAGGGAATGAGGAAATGTTCACAAGGATGTTAAGTACTCAAGTATCTACTTGGTTACCCAACAGAATTCTCGCGAACTTGTACTAAGTTCTTTTTGACACGACATTGCTCACATTGCTTCCAGTGTAATTTATAGCTTTTAGGTAAAGCTGTGGTATTCAATTTGAATGGCTTTACCGGTTTTTGCTAGGCGACATCTTCGGGTGTCGCTTTTTTTTATACCTACCATTTCAACAAGATGCATATTTAGTGGCACGTATTTTTATGAATAAAACGCCATCCGCATTCTTTTCCACAACGCAAGATCGAGAAAAGATCGTTGATCATCTGTTCGATCTGTAAAATTATTCTTTATTTTCAGTTGTTTATTGGTGTTTTTTGAGTTGTTCACCGTAGTTCTCAACAGGGTGGATAAATAATATAAACAGAGTTATCCACAGAACGCTTGCGTCTAAGAACAAAAAATAACAACAAATCGATTATAACGAACACAACCGAGTGAACGGATACAGATCGACAACGTGGAATCCAACCAACAGACGTGGCATTCTTAACAGATAATTTCTGTACTTACTGGATACACAAACATTATGGCTCGTATTCCTGATAATCCATTGATTCTGATCGATGGCTCTTCTTACCTATATCGCGCGTTTCATGCTTACCCTGGCACCATGAGCAATGGTGATATCCCGACTAACGCGGTTTACGGTGTAGTTAACATGCTGCGCAGCATGATGCGTCAATTTGCTTCTGATCGTATTGCGGTTATTTTTGATGCAAAAGGAAAGACGTTCCGTGATGACATGTACCCAGAGTACAAGGCTAATCGTCCACCTATGCCGGATGATCTACGTTGTCAGATCGAACCTTTGCACAACGTGATTCGCGCAATGGGTCTACCACTTATCTCGATCCCAGGCGTTGAAGCGGATGATGTGATTGGTACGCTAGCTTCTCAAGCATCTAAAGCGGGCATGCCGGTTTTGATCAGTACTGGCGATAAAGATATGGCGCAGCTGGTTGATGACAACGTTACTTTGATCAACACCATGACCAACGTGGTTATGGATCGCGAAGGCGTGATAGAGAAGTTTGGCATCCCACCTGAGCTGATTATCGACTACCTTGCACTGATGGGCGATAAAGTGGATAACATTCCTGGCGTTCCAGGTGTTGGTGACAAAACAGCAACTGCTCTACTACAAGGCATTGGTAGCATCGAAAAGCTGTATCAAAACCTGGATGATATTGCCGCTCTTGGCTTCCGTGGTTCAAAAACCATGGCTAAGAAGCTGATTGATAATAAAGACAACGCTGAGATGTCTTACGAGCTTGCAACGATCAAACTGGACGTCGAGTTAGAAGAGACACCTGAGTCGCTTGTAAAAGCACAACCAAATACGGATGAGCTGATTAAGCTATACGGTCAACTGGTCTTCAAATCTTGGTTGAACGAGCTACTTGAAGGCGGCAGCGGTGTGGTTGAGGCGGATGAGAAGTCGGGTGCAGTGCGCAGCAGCGAGGCATCAACTACATCTACTGTAGAAATGAACACCTCTGCAGTGACGATTGATCGCAGCAACTACGAAACCATCCTAGATGAAGCCTCTTTTAATGCGTGGCTAGAGAAACTGAAAGCGTCAGAGGTGTTTGCCTTTGATACTGAAACGGATAGCTTGGACTACATGGTGGCTAACCTTGTTGGTCTATCATTCGCAACTGAAGAAGGCGTTGCCGCTTACGTACCGGTTGCTCATGACTACTTAGATGCACCTCAACAACTGGATCGTGATTGGGTACTTGAACAGCTTAAGCCGATTCTTGAAGATGACGCACAGCCTAAAGTCGGTCAAAACCTGAAGTACGATATGAGCGTTTTAGCGCGCTACGGTATCGAGATGAAAGGCATCAAGCACGACACCATGCTAGCGTCTTATGTTTTTAATAGCGTTGGCGGCAAGCATGATATGGATAGCCTAGCGCTGCGTTTCCTTCAGCACAGCTGCATCTCATTTGAGCAAATCGCAGGTAAAGGTAAGAAGCAGCTTACTTTCAACCAGATTGAGCTGGGAGAAGCGTCTCCATACGCAGCAGAAGATGCTGACGTGACACTACGTCTTCATAACCGTTTGATGGAAAACATTGAGCAAGATGAAAAGCTAAAAGCCATCTATGAAGAAATCGAAGTACCACTGATCCCTGTAATGTCTCGCATTGAACGTACCGGCGTATTCATCGATGACATGTTGCTGGGCGCTCAATCGCAAGAGATTGCGGTTCGATTGGATGAGCTAGAACAGAAAGCCTACGAGATTGCAGAGCAAGAGTTCAACATGAACTCGCCAAAACAGCTGCAAGCGATCCTGTTTGAGAAAATGGGTCTGCCTGTTATCAAGAAAACGCCATCAGGTGCACCTTCAACCAACGAAGAAGTGCTGCAAGAGTTGGCTCTTGATTACCCGCTACCTAAGCTGATCATTGAGTATCGTGGCCTTGCGAAACTAAAGTCGACCTACACAGATAAACTACCGAAGATGATCAACGCTGAAACGGGTCGTGTTCATACGTCTTATCACCAAGCGGTGACAGCAACGGGTCGATTGTCTTCAACAGATCCAAACCTGCAGAACATCCCAATTCGTAATGAAGAAGGCCGTCGTATCCGCCAAGCATTCGTTGCACAACATGGTTGGAAGATTCTAGCGGTCGATTACTCTCAAATTGAATTGCGTATCATGGCGCACCTGTCGGGTGATAAAGCGCTTCTGGAAGCATTCCAACAAGGTAAAGATATCCACGCAGCAACTGCGGCTGAGATCATCGGCGTTAATATTGAGGATGTAACGACGGAACAACGTCGTCGTGCTAAGGCCGTTAACTTCGGTCTTATCTACGGTATGAGTGCCTTTGGTTTGGCTAAGCAGCTAGGTATTCCTCGTGGCGAAGCACAGCACTACATGGATACTTACTTCGAGCGCTACCCTGGTGTGATGCAGTACATGGAAGACACGCGCAGTGCTGCTTCAGAGCAGGGCTTCGTTGAAACCATTTACGGTCGTCGTTTGCACCTTCCTGAAATTCAATCTCGTAATGGCATGCGTCGTAAAGCTGCTGAGCGTGCGGCGATCAACGCGCCAATGCAAGGCACAGCAGCGGACATCATTAAGAAAGCGATGTTGTTAGTCGATGAGTGGATTCAAGCCGAAGGCGATGGTCGTGTGAAGCTATTGATGCAAGTACACGATGAATTGGTGTTTGAAGTGGAAGAGTCAGCTTTAGCCGAAATTGAAAGTAAAGTACAACAATTGATGGAATCCGCGGCAGAACTAGAAGTGCCGCTTGTGGCGGAAGCTGGCCACGGTGATAACTGGGATCAAGCCCACTAATCAGTTTTTGACCTTATTAAGCAAATTAGTATGAGCCAGTGCACAAACACTGGCTTTTTTTTGTCTCGAATAAAGATAAGCTGTGAAAAGAACTTAGATGTTTTAATAAAACATTCATGAAAAAAAACTACAAAAATTGTTTTCATTTCTGAGCAATTGTTGTACATTAAATCTCGTAGGGTACAGAGGTAAGATGTTCTATCTTTCAGACCTTTTGTTTCACGTTATTGGATTAGGCTGATTCAGCCGCCCCAGTCAGTATTTGACTGGGGCGTTTTTTCTTGTGCGAAAGAAAAATATTTCCACCCTACCATTCCCCCGTAAAACCTCTCATTTTTAGTGCCTTTTATTACACTTTCTCAAGCACAGTGATAAACCCCTGATTTGCCTTAGATCTGGAATTCGATCAGATTTTGGTAATTTAAATCCGTCTCTAAGTCGATTGTTTTATCACTTGAAATAACTTTTATTTTACAAGTTATCGATAAAGGATTGATGGCTCACGCCTTATTTATCAGTGTATTGAGTCGGTGAATGCTCAATGTAATCCATGATTTTCTGTTGTTTCTCGGTGCTATATTTCAGAGCTTCGGCGGTGATCTGGATGGATTGCGCCATCGAAGAGATATTGTTGGTCGCTTTTACCAAGGTTTGCTGCATTGGTTTCAGGATAAGCAGATAGATAGCGGTCAAAGCGATAATAATGACGGCGATAACGGCCGCCAGCGCAATGATGATCTTAGTCTGAATATCATCCAACAGCACTTGGCTGGTTTGTTTAAAGGCGAGTCGAGATTGGTCTAAGGCTTGTGGCAGTTGATTGAGGGATGTCTTGGTGGAGCTCGCAAGCTTATTGATGCTTTCAACGGTTTGATTGAGGGCTTGTTGCTGGTCGTCGCTTAGGTTGGGGTTGTTGACTATCGCCTGCAAAGATTGCGATATCACCTCAAGAGACTCACTCGCATCTTGGGCGTACTTTTCCATGCCATCGAGGTCTAAGGTCATATCGACATTGATCAGTGGGGCTTGTTCTTGTTCTGCTTCAGAGGCAAACCCTGTCAGTGAGACCAACATAAGTGCAATGATGGCCAATGGTGTTTTCCACATGAGTATTCCTTTCTCATTGTTCTGATTATTTAGATGTGTCTTTTAGTATGGTTCACTTCTATTGGTTTTAGTGGCTAAATCCGATTTTTAACACTAAAAACTTAGGCTTAACTCACTCATTTTTGGGCAAAAAAATACCCCGCCTATATAAGGAGGGGCATTGATAAGGCTAAATCACGTGTTGTAAGTGCTCTAACCTATAGCGATAAGTAGAGGAACTACTCTGAGTCGTTGTGCTCTTCGTCTGCTAACTCATCAATGATTTGATCAGCAAGAAGCGCAGGCGCAAACCACTCATCCATCTTGGCACGCAGTTGGTCAACGCCGATGCCCTTCATTGAAGAGAAGACATCAACCGCAACATCACCACCGAAAGATTTTGCATCGTTACGGATTTTCAGTAGCTGTGCTTTACGCGCACCACTTTTCAGTTTGTCTGCTTTTGTTAACAAAACCTGTACTGGGATGCGGCTATCGATAGCCCAGTAGATCATTTGTTGGTCAAGGTCTTTCATTGGGTGACGGATATCCATCAATACCACTAAACCTTTCAGGCTTTCACGTCGTTGTAGGTATTCACCTAGCGACTTCTGCCATTTTTTCTTCATCTCAAGTGGTACTTGAGCAAAGCCATATCCAGGTAAATCGACGATATGACAACCGTCCGTTACCTTAAATAGGTTGATTAGCTGAGTTCGACCGGGTGTTTTACTGGTTTTCGCCAAGCTTTTTTGGTTTGTAACGCGATTTAGCGCGCTAGATTTACCAGCATTGGAGCGTCCTGCAAACGCAATTTCGATCCCTTCGTCTTCTGGTAAATGACGAATATCAGGTGCACTGGTAATGAAATGCGTGTTTTGATAATGAATTTTTACGCTCACTGTTAACTCCATCTCGACTTTGTGTAGTCGATTGATTACTTTTTTGTGAATTTGTGTAAAATAACCGTGCTCGGCATAAGGTCGCCTATTGTACCATGAGTGGCAACATAGAGTGGTACTGGAAGCTTGATAATTATAATGGAATGTCATGAAGAAATTAGCGCTAATTTTGAGTCTTTTAGCCAGCTGCTCAGTATGGGCTCAAGGTAGTATTGAAGCTGGTAAAGCCAAATCACAAACATGTGTTGCCTGCCACGGTGCTGACGGCAACAGCCTGATCACTCAGTACCCTAAGCTGGCTGGTCAACATGAGAAGTATCTAGAGAAGCAGTTAAAAGAGCTTAAGCTAGGTATGACAAGTGGTGGTAAGCAAGGTCGTTACGAACCTGTAATGGGTGCAATGGCGATGCCTTTATCTGAAGAAGATATGGCTGACCTAGCGGCATACTACGCCTCTCTACCTATCTCTAGTAACTCTACTCCTGAAAATGTAGTAGATGAAGGTAAGGTTCTTTACACAGCGGGTAACGCAGAACGCGGCGTAACGGCGTGTATTGCTTGTCATGGCCCTCGTGGTAATGGTACCGAACTTTCTGGTTTCCCTAAGATTTCAGGTCAGCACGCAGATTACATCAAGGCTCAACTTGAAAAATTCCGCGATGGTGACCGTAATAACGACATGAATGCGATGATGCGTGATGTAGCTAAAAAGTTAACAGACGCTGATATTGATACCTTATCGAAGTACGTTGGTGGTTTACACTAATTTGTCGGTTTCTTGCTCTTAGCCAGAGTAAAGGAATGTACGTTCGAGCGAGATTGAAGAGACGCCCCGATCAGTAATGGTCGGGGCGTTTTCTTTTGTATTGGTTTTATTAATGCGTTTTGTGTTTATGTCTGATTTATCAATGTGTGATCGATTTGTGTACAAAAGTGTGAAGTCGCACTCTTGTAGTCTTTTTGTAACACGGTAAAGTAACCGCCATCAGCTAGGAGCTGACTTAGATATGGATGATCATCTAGTCTAACGGTATAGACAGAAATGGATCAGGCTAGGACAGCCCAGCAACAAGGTGTTAGAAAAGGATAGCCAAAACTCATCAGGACGATGAACAACAAACAAATTTGGCATGGAAAGCACCAATAACAAATGGAGATTTGTGTACCAAGTTGAGTATGCAAATTTTGGCCGATATAGGCAGATTTAGAGAGCGATAGGTTTTCCTATCGCTTTTTTTATTGATTTGATGAAAAAACACCCAATACCTCTCCACTATAAACTCAGTTTCTGGTATGTTTCGCATCCCTGTTTAAGGATGTGCTATGTATACTTGTCCCTTATGCCATCACCAAGGCGTGAATCACTATTTTGAAGACAAACGCAGAGCCTATCTGCAGTGTCAGCAATGTGAACTGGTATTTGTTAAACCTGAACAAAGGTTAGAAGCAAAAGAAGAAAAAGCACACTATGATCTCCATGAGAACGATCCTAGTGATGCAGGCTATCGCCGCTTTTTATCTCGCATCGCGGATCCACTAACAGACAAAATTTCATCTAACTCACACGGGTTGGATTTTGGTTGTGGCCCAGGCCCTACGCTATCTATTATGTTAGAAGAAGCCGGACACACCATGGAGTTGTACGATATCTATTACCACCCAGAACCCTCTGTGTTGGAAAAAACGTATGACTTTATGACTGCCACGGAGGTGATAGAGCATCTTTATCACCCAGACAAAGTGTGGCAGCAATGGTTGAATTTAGTTAAACCCAAGGGCTGGATTGGTCTTATGACTAAACTAGTAATAGACGTAGACGCGTTTGCTGGTTGGCACTACAAGAATGACCCGACACATGTCGTCTTCTTTAGTCGTCAAACATTCCAGTTTTTGGCAGAGCGGGATAAGCTCG
Organism: Vibrio sp. 10N.222.55.A1; assembly: GCF_041473835.1. Classification (NCBI taxonomy): domain Bacteria; kingdom Pseudomonadati; phylum Pseudomonadota; class Gammaproteobacteria; order Vibrionales; family Vibrionaceae; genus Vibrio; species Vibrio sp. 10N.222.55.A1. The sequence continues at coordinate 23,286 of NZ_JBFRSX010000005.1, forward strand.
AACTAGAATTTTTTGGAAATGATGTAATTTTACTGAGGAAAGTGCAGTAATGGGTCGTAGTAAGAAATCAAGAAAGCCGGGAGCACTTGGCGCTCCGGAGCCTATGGTTACTCGTAACCGTAGTGAATCTGATGTTGAAGGTCGTGAACGTAAGCGTGTTAAAAAGCGTAAAGGCCTTAAGTCTGGCAGCCGTCACTCAGATGGTAGCGAAGCAAAACAGCGTAAAGCTGCACAAGCTCGTGATCCACGTTTAGGCAGCAAGAAAAAAATTCCGCTGATCGTTGAACCAGCGAAGAAGCCGACTAAACAAGAGCGCAAGCTATCTAACGAACAAGAGTTAGAGATGCTTGAGAATGACGCTCAACTGAACACACTCCTAGATCGTATCGAAAATGGTGAAAACCTAGGTGCTGGTCTACAGAAGTTTGTTGATGAGAAACTTGATCGTATCGAACACCTAATGGGCCGCTTAGGTCTACTAGAGCCAGAAGACGATGAAGAAGAGATCTTCGAAGAAGCACCGGTTGCCTCTAAGAAGAAAGCGAGCTCTGACGAAGACTTGCTATCTCAATTCGAAGATTTCGATTTAGACAGCTTTAAAGGTTAATAGCCAGTGAACGTAACCTTATTAGCAATTGCTGGTGGAATTATCATTCTCGGCTTGGGCTCTTACGCAGGTTACCTTCTACTTCAAGTGAAGAAGCAGACGGAGTTGCAAAAGCAGCATCAAGCACTAGCCATTGAAAAACGCAACGCGACGATTTACGAAAACGTAAATACTTTGTGCTTAGCGGGCATTCAAGGGCAATGTGACTTACCTGAGATCAGTATCCGAGTGTGTATCATTATGGATAATGTTCAGGGTGATGAGCGTGTCGATTTTGATTCTGAGTATCCTGCTCTTTCTGAGCTGTACCATATCGTAAAAGATATGGCTCGCGGAGAGGCAAGACAGGAACTGACGAAGAAAGAGCGCATGCAGCAGAATCTCACGCGCCATAAGGCAGAGACTCGCTTGAATGATGCGGTCATTGAAGATCTGAAAAGGTTGCAAGAGAAGGTTAAACCTCTCAACAACCAAATCAACATTCAGATGATCTAGTCGCTAAGACTATTTAAAATAGAGGCTTGTTTAATACAGGGTGTTCTTGAGACACCTTATCTTTATAGATAGTGTTAAATGAGCCTTCTTACCTTTTGCGTCTCGTTAATCCCGACGCTTTGTTAGTGATCAAGCTAGCAGTTCTGAGTTTTTGTCTAAAAAATTGATTTTGTCTTGGAACGACCTTACAGGTCGTGTGGCAAAATAACCCGTCTATATTTTAATGTATGTAAAATGATTTGAGAGACCTTAGGTTCTCGCGGATCTAAATTGGAAATACCGCTATGTCGAGCAAGCCAGTAACAACGAATCAGCAAATCGTTTGGGATCAAGAGATCTTAAACAAGTACAACTATTCGGGACCTCGTTACACCTCATACCCAACTGCGTTGGAGTTTCATGAAGCGTTTACCGTCGCTGATTACGACATGGCGTGTACTCAATATCCTGAGCGTCCACTCTCTCTTTACGTGCATATCCCGTTCTGCCACAAGCTTTGTTACTACTGTGGTTGTAATAAAGTCATTACTCGTCACTCGCATAAAGCGGATGAGTACCTTGATGTGATTGAACATGAAATCCGCCAACGCGCCTCTTTATTGAATGGCCGTGAAGTGACGCAATTGCACTTCGGTGGTGGTACGCCAACGTTCTTGACCAAAACACAAATCACTCGTTTGATGAGTATTTTGCGTGAAGAGTTTAACTTCACCGCTGACGCTGAAATCAGTATTGAAGTTGACCCGCGTGAGATTGAGCTAGACGTACTTGACCACCTGCGTAACGAAGGCTTCAACCGCCTGAGCATTGGCGTGCAAGACTTCAATAAAGAAGTGCAGAAACTGGTTAACCGTGAGCAAGATGAAGAGTTCATCATTGCGATGGTTAAACGAGCGAAAGAGCTAGGCTTCCGTTCAACTAACCTGGATTTGATCTACGGCCTACCAAAGCAGACTCAAGCTTTGTTCGCTGAAACATTGAAGCAAGTGTTAGAAATGAAGCCGGGCCGTTTATCGGTATTTAACTACGCACACATGCCTCAGCTGTTTGCGGCGCAGCGTAAGATTAAAGACGAAGATCTACCTGAAGCGAAAGAGAAAATGGCTATCTTGCAAGATACCATCGAGACGCTAACGGGAGCGGGTTACCAGTTCATTGGTATGGATCACTTCGCACTACCTGAAGATGAGCTAGCCGTAGCACAGCGTGAAGGTATTCTGCATCGTAACTTCCAAGGCTACACCACCCAAGGTGAAGCTGACTTAATTGGTTTCGGTGTTTCTGCGATTTCTATGGTTGGTGATGCTTACGCACAAAATCAGAAAGAGCTGAAGAAGTACTACGCTCAGGTGAATGACCTGCGTCATGCACTTTGGAAAGGTGTTGCTCTAGACAGTGACGACCTTCTACGTCGTGAAGTGATCAAGCAGCTGATTTGTAACTTCAAGCTTGATAAAACAATGATCGAATCTGAGTTCTCGGTTAACTTTAATCGCTACTTCAAAGAAGATTTAGAGCTTCTACAAACCTTCATCAACGATGATTTGGTTGAAGTCGATGACAAAGAAATCCGCGTTACTCTGCGTGGCCGCTTGCTGATCCGTAACATCTGTATGTGTTTTGATAAATACTTACGAGCAAAGGCTCGCCAGCAGCAATTCTCTCGCGTTATCTAATCGCTCGATAGAGAATAGAACAATAAAAAATGCCAGCATCATGCTGGCATTTTTGTATCTGACTCATTCGATTTCTGCCTGGTTTAGGTGAGACTCTCAGTGGTATTTTGTTTGACCTTGGCACTTTGCTTGGAGTTGATGAGGTCGGTAGGCCATTGGTCAAACGGAACTGGGCGACTGTATAAGAAGCCTTGAGCAAGCGGGCACTGCAGCTGCTTGAGAAGTTCAGCCTGTTGCTGTGTTTCAACGCCCTCTGCCACCAAGCTTACTTTGAAGCCCTTAGTGATGTTAACGATGGCCGCGACGATGGAGCTATCTAGGTTCTCTTTATCAAGTTTGCTGACAAAGCTGCGGTCGATCTTAAGGCAGTCGAATGGCAGTTTGTGTAAGTAAGCCAGTGACGAATAGCCGGTACCAAAGTCATCAATCGCAATTGATATCCCTAGTGCTTTTAGAGTCAGCATGTTATCGATGATGGTCGGGTCGTTGTCGACGATGCGTGATTCGGTGATCTCTAGTGTCAGGTTGCTTGCTGGCAGATTTGTGTCTCGCAACGTGCCTTTTACTTGTTCCACAAAGCCACTTTCACTCAGTTGATCGACCGACAGGTTAACGTGAATCGAGAAGTCCTTGCTCCATTTTCCTGACTCAATCGCGATGGCTGTATCTCGACACGACTTATGCAGAATTTGTTTTCCGATATCGTCAATGAGCCCGCTCTCTTCCGCGAGAGGAATGAACTCGAGTGGCGAGATCACCCCTTCATCCGTTATCCAGCGAGCTAAAGCTTCTGCTCCTATGGTCGAGCCAGATTCCAGATCAATAATAGGCTGATAAAACGGTTCGAACTGTTGAAGCTCAATCGCTCGGTTCATCCGCGCTAACATCTTGGTGCGATGTCTCGATGCTTTGCCCATTTCAAGGCTATAAATACAGACACTGGTTTTGTCTTGTTTCGCATTGCTCAATGCAATGCTGCTGCTGCGTAGCAGGAGTGTAATGTCGTGAAGATTCGAGACATTCACTATCCCCATCGATACCTTAATCACCACGCTTTCCGATTCCATTGAAAATGGGGAAGCGAAGGTTTGAAGTAAGCGGTTAGTCAGCAGCTGAACATCATCGCTTTGCGTTACGTTTGGCGCGTAGATGGCAAACTCATCACCACCAGTGCGAGCTAGTAGGTATTCGGATGGCAGTGTGCCTCTTAAACGAGCAGCCGCAATGATAAGTAGCTGGTCGCCATTGTAATGACCTAGGCTGTCATTGATGTCTCGGAAGCGATCAATACCAATCAAATACAGTGTGCCTTTTTCGTTGTCGGGGTGTTTCTTGGCAGCGTCAATAAAGCCTTCACGGCTGTATAGCTTGGTTAATGAGTCATAGGTAAGTTGAGACTGTAATGCATGAAACGAAGCCTTTAAGTTGTTGGTCATTTCATTGAATGACTCGACCAACATGCTGGTTTCATATATATGCCCTGTTTTTGGCATGCTCGCGTCCCAATCGCCCTTAGCAAGGCGTTTTGCCGCATCCGCTGTCGAGGTGATGGGTTGGGTTGCGCGATTAAAGGCAATTAATCCTGCAATGACCCCAATGCAGCTCAGTGCTAGCCCAAGCAACCAACTGTTTCTTTGATTTTCTGGCAATTCACCGAGCAGATTGCTTTCAGGGATCGACACCCCAATAAACCACGTGAGCCCGTGCTCATCTTCGTATGGGGTGATTTGGTTGAAGTAGCGTTCGTTGTCTAGGCTAAAACTAAAGCGCTGCTCGCCCAAATTCTCGATTAGGTGGAATTGCTCTACGTAGCTAGCACTCTCACGTATGACTGGATTAGCACTCTCTGTTGCTAGTTTGCGTTGCCCTTTGTTGGTTTGTCCTGTGCCCCATGAAACGACACTGCCTCCGCCTGAGTGCGCGACCAAGCGTTGCTGCTTATCGATGATGTAAACAGAGGCATCCGTTCTATCTTTGAGCTTTCTGAGAAACGCATTGAAGGTATTGATTTTGATGTCGCTGACTACGACGGCTTTGAATTCATTATCATCATAGATAGGCGCTAGAGCAGATAAGGTGATTTCTTGACGTTCGTCAGCATTGGCATAAATTGGTGACCATAACGGTTTTTTCTGTGTCGCAATGGGTGTGTACCAAGGACGGATTCTAGGATCGTAACCTGAAATCACCGATCGAATGTCTTCACTAATTTTGCTGCCACGGTAAATGACCAGCTGATCATTGGTGCGTTCGTCTTGCACCATCAAGGTGTAGCCTTTGTTGGCTTCTTTGCGGAAACCGACGTAGTTACCATCTTCAGAACCAAAGCCGATCGCATCGAGTTGAGGTACAGCAGTGTAATGGTCTGAAAACGTATAAAAAATATAGTCTTGGACCTTACTAAGATTGCCTGCTTGATAAAGATGGTGGTAGCCGATGTTATGGCTGAGCGAGAGGTTGGCGTGAAATGGCTTTTCTAAAAAATTAGACAGGCTTTGATGAACATTGTCAGTCAGTGATGTCAGCTGGCGTGCACTAACATCACTCACCATCTCTTTGTAGCTTAGCTTTTGAGTGAAAACCATTACACCCATAGTGAACAGAAAAATCATCACGAATGGCAGAACCACTGCGGTTCTCAAAGTAATTTGTGTTTTCAAAGACATCTTTAGCTACAACTTTGGTGAATAGTGTACTGTAATTGTACCGACACTATTCAAACCAAGCGACACTTTTTTGGTTAAAAAGTAGCTGCATCGAGAATCATATAAGGTCTAGTACAGTTCTTTGAGTTTACGAGTTAGGGTGTTTCTTCCCCATCCCAAAACCTTAGCTGCATCCTGTTTATGACCATTAGTGTGGTGGAGTGCAGCTTCTAGCAGTATACGTTCAAATTCTGGCAGAGCATAAGTTAGCAGCTCTTTTTCTCCTGAATCAAGCGCACACTTTGCCCAATTAGCGAGCAGTTGCTGCCAGTTATCCCCAGAACCTGAAGTGGTCACGACTTTTTCTTCCAACAATTCCGGTGGTAGATCGGAAGGCAGTATCTCGCTGCCGCTAGCCATCACCGTTAACCAACGACAAATATTCTCAAGCTGACGTACGTTACCAGGCCAATTGAGCTGGTTGAGCTTCAAAATGGTCTCAGGATGCAGTGTCTTCACTTCAACACCGAGCTCTTCGGCGGCGGATGCTAGGAAGTGATGAGTCAGCTTTTCAATGTCTTGTTTACGTTCGCGAAGTGCCGGGATATGGATTCGGATAACGTTGAGTCGGTGGAAAAGGTCTTCACGGAAGTCGCCTTCATGCACTAAGCGCTCAAGATCTTGGTGGGTTGCGGCAACGATACGAACGTCTACCTTAACTGCAGAGTGACCGCCGACACGATAGAACTGACCATCAGAAAGTACACGCAACAAGCGAGTTTGGATATCGAGTGGCATGTCACCGATCTCATCAAGAAAAAGCGTGCCGCCGTTGGCTTGTTCAAAGCGTCCTTGGCGAACGCTGTTAGCACCGGTAAAGGCACCTTTTTCGTGGCCAAACAGTTCAGACTCGATCAGATCTTTGGGGATTGCTGCCATGTTCAAGGCAATGAAGGGCTTCTTAGCTCTTGGGCTGTGACGATGCAGAGCGTGAGCGACCAATTCTTTACCGGTACCCGATTCACCATTGATCAGCACGGATATGGATGAGCGAGACAAACGGCCAATCGCTCGGAAAACCTCCTGCATTGCCGGTGCTTCACCGATGATTTCTGGCGCGTTGGTGTCTTCAGCGACCTCACTGGCTTGTTCGCGTTTCTGCTCTTGGCTGTGCGCGATCGCTCGTTCGACTAGAGTCAGTGTTTCATCAATATCGAACGGCTTTGGAAGATATTCAAAGGCGCCTTTTTGATAAGCATTCACCGCCGCATCAAGGTCTGAGTGCGCGGTCATAATGATCACGGGCAGGTCGGGAGAGCGTTGATGAACCTGATGCAACAGCTCAATCCCGTCAATGCCGGGCATGCGAATGTCAGACACCAATACGTCCGGTGTCTCGCGCTCAAGCGCAAGCAACACGCTCTCAGCATCAGCAAATGTTTCACACTTAATATCCGCAGATGAAAGTGTTTTCTCTACTACCCAGCGGATAGAGCTGTCGTCATCGACGACCCAAACGTATCCCTTACTCATAATTCAATTCCTTTGCAGCCAAATCTATTGTGATAATCATTGTTGTTTTTATGATCTCTTAATCTTTGTGTTACCGAGCTAAGCCTTTCATCTCGCTGTCCAATAGCGAGGTTCTTATGACCTAAATCGGTAGATAAATCGTGAATGTGGTGTTGCCTGGCCAGCTTTCAACATCAATTTTCCCATTGTGTTGATCGATCAGGTTTTGAGAAATCGATAGCCCCAGCCCTGTTCCACCTTCTCGTCCGCTGACCATTGGGTAAAACAAGGTATCTTTTAAATCATCGGGGATGCCCGGACCGTTATCGCTGATCTCAATACGAGCTGCGAGTTTGTGTCGCTGCCCGTGAATATTTGCTTGATGCACCGTTCTGGTGCGAATGGTGATTTTGCCAGAATCTTGAGTCTTTAGAATCTGCGCTGCATTGCTCACGATATTGAGCATCGCTTGTTCAACCTGTGCCGAATCCATCAAGATGTCCGGTAGGCTCGGGTCGTAATCCCTTTCGATGGCGAGCGTTGAACCCGATTCGAGCTCTACGAGCTGCCTGACTTTCTCAAGTATCTGGTGAAGGTTCTCTTCTGATTTAGTCCCCGGCTTCTGTGGGCCAAGCAGGCGGTCGACTAATGCTCTTAAGCGGTCGGCTTGCTCAATAATGATCTGCGTATATTCATTAAGAGACTGATCAGGAAGCATTTTCCCAAGTAACTGCGCCGCACCTCTTAAGCCACCTAGTGGATTTTTGATCTCATGTGCTAACCCGCGTACCAGCAACTTAGCCGCTTGTTGTTGTGCATGTTGGTTGAGCTCTTGGCTAAGGCGTCTTTGCTGGTCTATCTTGCGCATCTCAACCAATAACAGCGTCTCTCGCTGCCAAGATATTGGGCTAACCGTGACTTCAAGCATCAGTGGGCGGTTATCAACAACGAAGGTAACGTCACTGTCGGTAATGCTCTGGCCACTTTGTAGCGGTTGCGTCAACAGTGCCAAATCAAGTGAAGCGTGTTGGATAAGTTGGCTCAGTGGATGATCAACGATGCGTCGTGCGCTCTGTGAAAAGAGCTGCTCAGCGGCCGGATTGGCGTATCGGACATACAATTGCTCATCGAGCATCAATGTCGAAGTCACCATATTGTCGAGAATGGCGCTGGAAAGATGGTGTGTATCTATGCTGTCGCTTTTGGCTGATCGATTCACTATTTCGTCCTTGAACTGGTGTTTTTCTCACTGCACCAAATTGGTGCGTAGCTAAGTTCAAGTATGGCGCATATCAACCAGAAGCTAAAGATAATTCATTAGAGTCGCTGAAAGCTGCTTCGATTAGGTGAAAAGTAGAGGTTATTTGGCCTCTTTTAACACATTGGCCTACTTGAGCGTCGCTCGATGTAAATACACGGTGACTGGACTAGTAGATGCAATAAGCTTGCCGCTTCTATGTGCTTGAATTGCAATGGTGTGAGTACCTCGATCGATACCTTTTAATTCCCAAATAGGTTGGGTCTGTGGGGCGCCATATCGACGGCCATCGAGCATCAATTGTAATTGCTCACCTATACCAAGTTTTCGGTTGAGCTCTATCTGAATCGGGATTAAGCCGCGATTACTACGAATGGTTTGATCATGAACTGGAGTCAACATGGTGAGGGCTAATTGAGTAGGAACCTCGCGCTTTGTGGTTTCGGTTTCTGCCTGAGTTTTGGCTGGCGTTGCCGTTTTAGTTGTAGAGGAAGCAGCAGCGTCAACCGGAGTTGAGGCCTCAAATTTAGGGGCGGGTGCTGAAGCTTGCACATCTGGCAGGCGAAGAGCCTCGGCATCTTGAGCGCTAGGGTTATCACTAAAGTGGAGCACGCCATCTTCATCTATCCAGGTATACACCGTTTGAGCAGAGCACGAGAGCGCGACTGTTAACCCGATTAGGAACAGTATGTTTTTCATATCTTTAGCCTCTTTTCACCGCTAGGTGATTTCACGTTTGGCGTTGGTTTTATTGTATTTAGCGCGACAGCCTCTGAGGGCTTTTGTCTAAGGTATGGTACGAGGAAGCGGGGGGAGGGAGAATATAAAAAAGGCCCGCCTGCGAGGCGAGCCTAATATTTAGTCAGCGATTCTTACAAGGTTGCAGTAAGAAATGGCTTATCTCTACAGGAGATTAAACTGAGTAGTACAGTTCAAACTCAAGTGGGTGTGTAGCCATGTTCACGCGTTGTACGTCGTCAGATTTCAGAGTGATGTAAGAATCGATGAAATCGTCAGAGAATACGCCGCCAGCTGTTAGGAACTCACGGTCTTCGCTAAGCGCTGCTAGAGCTTCTTGTAGAGATTCTGCAACTGTTGGGATTTCAGCTGCTTCTTCTGCAGGAAGGTCGTATAGATCTTTATCCATAGCTTCGCCTGGGTGAATCTTGTTCTTGATGCCGTCAAGGCCAGCCATAAGCATTGCTGAGTAGCATAGGTATGGGTTAGCTGCTGGGTCACCAAAACGTAGCTCGATACGACGTGCTTTAGGGCTTGGTACTACTGGGATACGGATAGAAGCAGAACGGTTACGTGCTGAGTAAGCAAGCATTACAGGTGCTTCGAAACCAGGTACAAGACGCTTGTACGAGTTAGTTGATGGGTTAGCAAACGCGTTGATTGCACGAGCGTGCTTGATTACACCACCGATGTAGTAAAGAGCCATTTCAGATAGGCCGCCGTACTTATCACCAGCAAACAGGTTAACGCCGTCTTTTGCTAGAGATTGGTGAACGTGCATACCAGAACCGTTGTCACCAACTAGTGGCTTAGGCATGAATGTCGCTGTTTTACCAAATGCGTGAGCAACGTTGTGTACAACGTACTTGTAGATTTGAGTTTCATCAGCTTTCGCTGTTAGTGTGTTGAAGCGAGTAGCGATTTCGTTTTGACCCGCAGTTGCTACTTCATGGTGGTGAGCTTCAACAACTAGGCCCATCTCTTCCATTACTAGACACATTGCTGAACGGATGTCTTGAGATGAATCTACTGGAGCTACTGGGAAGTAACCGCCTTTAACGCCAGGACGGTGACCTTTGTTACCGCCTTCGAAGTCAGAACCTGTGTTCCAAGCTGCTTCTACGTCATCGATCTTGAAGAAAGAACCAGACATGTCGTTTGAGAACTTAACGTCGTCAAATAGGAAGAATTCTGGCTCTGGACCAACTAGAACTGTGTCTGCGATACCTGTAGAACGTAGGTACTCTTCAGAACGTTTAGCGATAGAGCGTGGGTCACGGTCGTAGCCTTGCATTGTTGCAGGCTCAAGGATGTCACAACGGATGTTTAGTGTTGCGTCTTCTGTGAATGGGTCCAGTACAGCAGATGCTGCGTCTGGCATCATTACCATGTCAGATTCGTTAATGCCTTTCCAACCAGCTACTGAAGAGCCGTCAAACATTTTGCCTTCTTCGAAGAAGTCTGCATCAACTTGGTGAGAAGGAATAGAGATATGCTGCTCTTTACCTTTTGTATCAGTAAAACGTAAGTCGATAAATTTAACTTCGTTCTCTTGGATCAGGGATAGTACATTTTCTACTGACATCTTGGATAACCTCCAGTGTTATTAATTCGGTATTAGCTCGATTCGGTTGAAACTAGCATTGATTAATGTCTATAAGTGCATTAATCGATGCTGATTTATCTACTGCCAAAAACGTGCCAAAAAAATTATTCCATTAATTTCAATGATTTACTTGTTTTGCGATTTTTCTTAATCTGGTTTTTGCACCAAAATGATCTCTAGTTGCACTTTATTGGTGCAACTGTTTGTCTGTGCACCAATATGAGACATAAGCGAGCACCATTCAGCAATGAATTGCCTAAGTTGTCAATCCACTTTTGTTATTTTGCGGGAGATTTGGCTCGCCACTCGTAGGTGATACTTTTTTAGAGTCCTACGAATTTGGCTGCTCAACACTGTACTGAATCAAAGTTAAGCGGATATGAATCGCTAATAAAGAAAAAAGCCTTGGTTCAGATCACATATTTCTGGGTTTTTGTCTAGAATCTGGTATATTATTGACCGTTTTTTAAATCAAGCTAGCGGTTATTATCCAAACTTTTGAGATAAGTGACGGCTACTTTTATGAGTGAATCGAGAATCCATGTCTACTCCACAGATTGATAAGTTAAGAAATATCGCGATCATCGCGCACGTTGACCACGGTAAAACGACTTTGGTTGATAAACTGCTACAACAGTCAGGCACTCTTGAGTCTCGTGGTGAAGCTGAAGAGCGTGTCATGGATTCGAATGACATCGAAAAAGAGCGTGGCATTACCATTCTTGCTAAGAACACAGCAATCAACTGGAATGATTACCGCATCAACATCGTAGATACTCCGGGACACGCGGACTTCGGTGGTGAAGTTGAGCGTATCATGTCTATGGTTGACTCTGTTCTGCTTATCGTTGACGCAGTTGATGGCCCAATGCCTCAAACTCGTTTCGTAACGCAAAAAGCATTCGCACACGGTCTTAAGCCAATCGTTGTAATCAACAAGATTGACCGCCCAGGCGCTCGTCCTGATTGGGTTATGGATCAAGTATTCGACCTTTTCGACAACCTAGGTGCTACTGATGAGCAACTAGACTTCACAGTTGTTTACGCTTCAGCTCTAAACGGCTGGGCAACAATGACTGAAGGCGAAACTGGCGAGAACATGGAACCATTGTTCCAAGCTGTTGTTGATACAGTAGACGCGCCTGCAGTTGACCTTGACGGTCCACTACAAATGCAAATTTCGCAACTTGATTACAGCTCTTACGTAGGTGTTATCGGTGTTGCTCGTGTTACTCGTGGTTCTGTTAAACCAAACCAACAAGTAACTATCGTGAATGCAGAAGGCAAAAAACGTAACGGTAAAGTAGGTACAGTTCTTGGTTACCTAGGTCTTGACCGTCACGAAGTTGAGCAAGCTAACGCTGGCGACATCATTGCAATCACTGGTCTTGGTGAGCTGAAGATTTCAGACACTATCTGTGACCAAAACAATGTTGAAGCAATGACTCCGCTTTCTGTTGACGAACCAACAGTAACAATGACGTTCCAAGTAAACACTTCTCCGTTCGCGGGTAAAGAAGGTAAGTTCGTTACTTCACGTAACATCCTTGAGCGTCTAGAAAAAGAACTAGTACACAACGTTGCACTACGTGTTGAAGAAACTGATAACCCGGATCGCTTCCGTGTTTCAGGTCGTGGTGAACTTCACCTGTCTATCCTGATTGAAAACATGCGTCGTGAAGGCTTCGAACTAGCTGTATCTCGTCCAGAAGTTATCATCAAGAAAGACGAAGATGGCAACCTAACTGAACCGTTTGAAACTGTGACTATCGACGTGCTTGAAGAGCACCAAGGTGGCATCATGGAAAACATCGGTCTACGTAAAGGTGAGCTAACTGATATGTCTCCAGATGGCAAAGGCCGTGTTCGCATGGACTTCATGATGCCTTCTCGTGGTCTTATCGGTTTCCAAACTGAGTTCCTAACTCTAACGTCTGGTTCTGGTCTTCTTTACCACTCATTTGATCACTACGGCCCTCACAAAGGCGGCGTAATCGGTCAACGTAACAACGGTGTTCTAATCTCGAACGCAACTGGTAAAGCTCTGACTTACGCACTATTCAACCTACAAGAACGTGGTCGTCTATTTGCTGAGCACGCGGATGAAGTATACGAAGGTCAAATCATCGGTATTCACAACCGTTCAAACGACCTAACAGTAAACTGTCTGAAAGGTAAGCAGCTAACGAACGTTCGTGCATCTGGTACTGATGAAGCACAGGTTCTTTCGCCACCTATCCGTCACACTCTAGAGCAAGCTCTTGAGTTCATCGACGAAGACGAACTAGTAGAAGTAACGCCAGTAAGCATTCGTATCCGTAAGAAGCTTCTTACTGAAAACGAACGTAAGCGTGCAGCACGTCCAGCTAAGGCTTAATTGCCAGCTGACTAGCTTCTAGCTAAGTAGATAAGAAAGCCCCGAGTAGCCTAGCTGCTCGGGGCTTTTGTTTTTTAGTTTGTTTAGATACGGTTAAACGAGATTTCGTCATCCTCAAGAGGGAGGAACGACCGAGTTGGGGATCTAGCTTTTGATACCTAAGTAACGCTCAACGAATTGAAGCCGTTCTTCGACTGGCATAAACGGCACTTCAACCACCTCATAACCAAGTTCTTGGTAGACTCTTTCTAACGCGTGGTGAATCTCTAACGCCTCCTCAAACGGATAAGGTCTCACATCATCTTGTACATAAATTGAAGCCTCAGGGCGACAGAACAACACTTGGGGGTGATAACCTTGGCTCGCTTCTCGGTAGGTTGTGTTTATCTCTAGTTTCGCCTGAGCCAAGTAGCCACAGATATCTGGAATGGCGCGATCGAGAAAGGCAACAGGATGCTGACTGGCTTGGTCTTTGTGTTCGCTCATGACGGTTAAACATAGGCGAGCAAAGCCTGGAAGGTCTAACCAAGGTAAGATACCGTTCTCAAGTTGACTCTGCTGTTCGATTAACTGACGAGAGGACTCTGCGAAGGTGGGGTAACCCGCATCACCCAAAGCATTGATCAATGTGGTTTTTCCGGCGCCAGGGCCGCCAGTAATAATGATTGGGTTCATACGGGCTTATCTTTATTTGTGCCTACGGGCGTTATTTCTGGTTTAGTTGAGCAAGGAACTTATCCGATTCGGCGATCGCAGCATTCATCTGTTCTATTGCGTAGGCGATGTCTTTTTCTAAGCTCATAAACTCACCTTGCAGCGAGCCGACAGCGCTCGCATTGAGGTTGTGCTTCAAGTAAAGCGTGTTGTCGCGAAGGGTATTGAGCACTGGGTCCATTTTCTTCTCGGCGCGCTTCATTGCTGACAGCATCGTTTGGTAAGACAATTTAGTTTCACGAAGCTTTTGCTCGCTCGAGCGGCGCAGTGAATCACTGGTGTAGAGATCTAACTCACTCTGCCACTCTTCAAACAGCGCATACGACACATCTTCAATCGCAGCAATGCGGTCACTGACATTTTGCGCGGCTTTCTCGCTGTCTTGGTATTTATCATTGATTTGGTTGTACATGTCTTCAAGGTCGCCGCCACTGAAGTTAGTCAGGCTGCTGAGTGCTTCAAGTGCGCTGGTAAACTCTTCCTGAGCATCCTGCTGTGACTCTTTAGCGTCTTCCACTCTATCAACCATAATGTCACGCTTGTGATAGCCCACTTGCTCCATTGCGGAGTAATAAGCTGATTGGCATCCAGTAAGAGTAAAAATAGAGAGGACTATAACTATTAAATAAGGCATCCTAGTTTCCTATAGTTAAGTAACGGAATATTAATTAGGACTATGAACGAGTTACAAGGGAGTTACAAGTTGAAGATAAAAAAGGTCGCCACACTCAGTATTCAGTTTTCTCGCTATCTTTTGGCGCGAATGACGCACGATAGAGTCAACGTGAATGCGGGCTACTTGGCGTACATTACTTTGCTCTCGATCGTACCGATGTTGACGGTTCTGCTCTCTATCTTGTCATCATTTTCCATCTTTGCTGATGTTGGTATCGTGATTCAAAACTTCGTTATTACCAACTTTGTTCCCGCGTCTGGGGATGCCGTACACGGTGCTTTGTTAGAGTTCGTTGCCAATACCGGAAAAATGACGGCGGTGGGCAGTGTGTTCTTATTCATTGCAGCTCTGATGCTGATCTCAAATATTGATAAGAACTTAAACTACATCTGGCGTGTCGACGAGAAGCGACGTGCGGTGCTGTCTTTCTCTATGTACTGGATGGTGCTTACGCTAGGACCTATTCTAGTCGGGGCGAGTATTGCTGCTACTTCTTATGTGACATCATTGAGCTTGCTGCAAAACGAGGTAGTATCTGGCGCCTTTAATACCGTAATTCGCAAACTGCCTTTGATTCTCTCTTTCTTTGCGTTCTTCGGTTTGTACTTGTTGGTTCCCAACAAAAAGATACATTTTTCTCACGCAGCGGCAGGTTCTCTGGTTGCAGCTCTGTTGTTCGAACTCAGTAAGAAAGGCTTTGCGGCCTACATTACTCAATTCCCTTCTTATCAGCTGATCTATGGCGCTTTAGCGGCGATTCCGATTCTTTTTGTTTGGGTGTATTTGTGTTGGCTCATCGTATTGGTTGGTGCTGAGGTGACGGCGGCGCTCGGTGAGCACGAACAGTGGAGTGACACGCAAGAAATGGTACACTCTTCGGATAACGACAAAATCACAGAGCAAGGAAACAACAGTGATAGCACTGATCCAGAGAGTAAGTGAAGCTGCCGTCCGTGTTGATGGCGAAGTAGTTGGTGAGATTGAACAAGGCTTATTAGTTTTGTTAGGCGTAGAAAAAGGTGACGACGAAGCCAAAGCCAAACGTTTGATGGAACGAGTGACCACTTATCGTGTCTTTGGAGACGAAGACGATAAAATGAACCTCAACGTGAAGCAAGTAGAAGGTAAGGTATTAGTGGTGTCTCAATTCACTCTGCCGGCCGATACCAAGAAAGGGACTCGAGCAGGGTTCTCTCGTGGTGCTCACCCAGAAGATGCTGAGCGTCTTTACAACTATTTCTCTGACCAGTGTGAATCAGTGTTGCCAACGGAACGTGGCCGATTCGCAGCCGACATGAAAGTGTCTTTGGTTAATGATGGCCCAGTGACATTCTGGCTGCAGGTTTAGGCTTAAAGGAATAAGCATGTTTAAACTCATAACACCAACCACCGAAAATCAACTAAACAAGTATTACCATTTTCGTTGGCAGATGCTCCGTGAACCTTGGCGAATGCCGGTAGGTTCTGAGCGCGATGAATATGACCCAATGAGTCACCATCGCATGATCGTTGATGGTCGGGGTCGCCCGATGGCGATTGGTCGTCTGTATATCACCCCAGATCTGGAAGGTCAGATCCGCTACATGGCGGTGAAGAAATCTCGCCAAAGTAAAGGCATGGGTTCGTTGATTCTAGTCACACTTGAGTCATTGGCTCGCCAAGAAGGTGCTAAGCGCTTGGTGTGTAATGCACGTGAAGATGCGATCTCATTCTATGAGAAGAATGAATTTGAACGTCGCGGTGAGATTAACGATCAACGTGGCCCTGTGCGTCACCAACAGATGGTTAAGCATCTTGACCCAATGGCAGACGTTCTGCGTAAGCCTGAGTGGTGTAATGAGCTTCAGCAGCGCTGGGAACATCAGATCCCGATCAGTGACAAGATGGGCATCAAGATCAACCAATACACGGGTTACCAATTTGAGTGTAGTGCTCAGCTGAATCCCAACTTGAACCCGCATAATACCATGTTTGCAGGCTCTGCCTTTACCTTAGCGACCTTAACTGGTTGGGGGATGACTTGGTTATTGATGAAAGAACGCGGGCTGACCGGTGATATCGTGCTGGCAGACAGTAATATTCGTTATCGTCACCCGGTTGAGCAAAACCCTGTTGCCTCTACTTCATTGGATGGGATCAGTGGTGACTTGGACCGCCTTGCGTCAGGAAGAAAGGCACGTATCATCATTCACGTGACCATTCATAGCGGCGATGTGGAAGCGGTAGAGTTTACGGGAACCTATATGCTGATCCCTGACTACAAAAAGGTACTCTCGACAGATACTAGGGCGTGTTGATTTTTCGGGCTGGTTTTTGCAGCGAGTTGCTGGGTATTTATACAAGGCAGAGGCTTTGATGTGTAGCTAGCCTACATGAGAAACCGATAACGCAGTAGAAATACCCAGCAAACGCTGCCCGGAGGGTTCGGCTAAAAGCGCTTTACTCTTTGTTGAGGGAGATTTGCTTAGAATGACTAGGCTACTTCCCCCTCGCCGCGATTAAAACGCTTTTATCTAGGCGTCCCCATCCGAACAAAATTCAACCACGAAAGGTCAACACGCCCTAATGTGAGCGAATAGCTAACACCGGTAATGCTGTCGATATTGACTGAAAGCGCTACTCCTGAGGAGTGGCGTTTTTTTGTTGGCAGTCGTTAATCTCCGAATACTCAGCTTGGGTGAGCTTTCCTGAGATTTGATGGCATGGGTCCGATAGGGTAATCGAGAGGGTGTGTTGCTCAGCTTTAAGCAAGTCGAGTTCTCCAGAAGCCTCGCCATTGAGCGTTTGAACCCTTTGTTCGCCTTGCTCTGCTGATGATGCACCAATAATATGCATCGGTTCGAGAGTGAAGCGCCCACGGTCAAAATGCGCATTAAGCTCTGGAATTTCAAACACGTTATCAGTCGATGTTTCAGAAAGCTTGTCATTAAAGGTCATCACACCCTGGCGAACGCTGCCAGTGAGTTGCCCTGTGGTTGAGTAACCGAGCATCAGTGAGTCGCCATATAAACCTGCGGCTTGAAGTTCAAACTCGCCATAGCCGGTTGCATCGAGTGGTAATTCAAGTCGCTGCAGCATAGGCGCAATGGGTAACCCATCGGCAGAAATATCTAAGCTCCATGGCTTGCTGATTTGGTTAAAATCGAGCGTTGCATTGGCTTCAATGTAGCCATTCCTGAGTGGTGCAAACATACGAGTCAGCGTCCATTTTCCTTGTTCGCTATTCATCTCAACCACAGGCTGTGCGCTGAGAATATTTTGGTAGCTGGCATCATTGGCGCTCGCCATCAGCTTCCCTTGCCACAAGCCCAGTTTTCTATCTTGCAGCAGTTGAACTTGATGCCCCTCGACATGTAATCCAGAGACCTGCCAGTAAGGCGTTTGTGCTAGTTGGATAAGTTGGCTGCGTTCTATATTAAGTCGGTTAATCTCGACGTTCTGGAGCTGTGTGAGCCAAGGCAATAGGCGAGCGGCCGGTAGAGGGCTATCTTGGTTTTCGGTAATCCACTTGATGCCTTGCAGGTCGAGCTGCGCCAATTGAATGCTGCTAGGGGCGACTTCGCCATTGAGCTGAACAGTGCCCTGCAGGAATTGAGTATAGAAATCCTCAATCAGAATCCGGTTTGCTTCTAGGTTGAGCTTGAGGCTTGGCTCGATGAACATGTCATCATCAATGGTCACTCCTTCTGCCTGTAGAGAAAAAATGGCTTTCTGTTGTTTCCAGATTTCAAAAGGCAGTTGGATATTTTCTAATGAGGCATCAAAGGCAGCGAGGTGGCCATCTTGCCACTCTACGTCGCTACGCAGAATATCTAAGCTATTGATGTGATTAATCTTAATGCCTGCAACATCCCACTCTTTGCTTAGTAGGTTTTGGGTCTGTTCCTGATTGAGTCGTAAGCCATCGACGGTCACATTCACCAACGACCAATCTTGTTGATATTGTTCAGCTTGCCCAGAAATCTTGGCGCCACGCCAGTCAAACGAAGCACCATAAAGGGTGCTGTCACTCGGCTTGAGGTCTAGATCAATCAACAGATTATCGAATGCCTCACCTTGCCAATACAGTTGTGAGGCAGAGAGTTGGGTTTTTCCATAAGGTAGCAGCGAGTTATCGTTGTTCCACGTTGGGGCGGAGATCTGTAGGTCGATGCCTCGCGCATTAAACTCTGGCGTCGAAAAGTCGAGATTGTTGATGGCCAGCTGGTGGAGCTTGATGTTTGGTTGGGTAAATAAAGAAGTCAGTGTTTTTAGATCGTCTGCCTCTAATTGTAGGCCGCTGATCAAAACAGATTCAAAGACCAGTTTGGCCTCTGTCATCGAGCTGGGGCTGAACCAAAGATCGATCTTGTCGATATACAGAGGTGTTTGCTTTTCTGGTTGGCTTTGGGTAATGCCCATTAAGGTGATGTGATAAGGCGCCTGATACTCAACATCTTCAATGAATACAGGTTGTTCAATCGTATGTTTGATAAAAAAGTTGGCAACATCCGCACGGTATTGGGTCTGCAGGCTTAATAGCAGCGCTGCGATAGTTGCAACGGCGATAGCCAACACAATGCCGAACACCATGAATACCTTTTTCATTCCCTGAAAGCCTTAAATTTCAATAGTCTTAAAACAGAGTGGAACAAAAAGGGTCAAGCATCAACAAAAAAGCCCCTCAAAAGAGGGGCTTGCTACAAAAATATCACTTTAAATTGGGCGTTCGCTTTTGGCTAAGCCCGAGCAGATGATTGGGTTAGTCCAGTTGAGGGCCAGCCGCAACCAGTGATTTACCTTCAGCGTTGTCAGTGTACTTATCAAAGTTGTTGATGAAGCGCTCGGCTAGATCTTTCGCTTTGCTTTCCCATTGTAGAGGGTCAGTGTACGTATCGCGTGGGTCAAGGATCGCTGGGTCAACATCGTGCAGCGCTAGTGGCACTTCTAGGTTAAACATAGGGATAACCTTAGTTTCAGCGTTGTCGATTGAGCCATCTAGGATAGCGTCGATGATGCCTCGCGTATCTTGGATAGAGATACGTTTACCAGTACCGTTCCAACCTGTGTTCACTAGGTAAGCTTCAGCGCCAGCTGCTTCCATACGCTTCACAAGCACTTCAGCGTACTGAGTTGGGTGGAGAGTTAAGAATGCCGCACCAAATGCCGCAGAGAACGTTGGCGTTGGCTCAGTAATACCACGCTCAGTGCCCGCTAGTTTTGCAGTGAAGCCAGATAGGAAGTGGTACTTCGTTTGCTCTGGAGTCAGTTTAGAAACGGGTGGCAGTACACCGAATGCATCAGCAGTCAGGAAGATAACCTTTTGAGCGTGACCGGCTTTTGATACTGGTTTAACGATGTTATCGATGTGGTGAATCGGGTAAGAAACACGAGTGTTCTCAGTTTTTGAACCGTCATCAAAATCGATAGAACCATCACCACGAACTGTTACGTTTTCTAGTAGTGCATCACGACGGATTGCATTGTAGATTTCAGGTTCTGCTTCTTTAGATAGACGAATCGTCTTCGCGTAACAACCACCTTCGAAGTTGAAGATACCATCGTCATCCCAACCGTGCTCATCATCACCGATTAGCTCACGCTTAGGATCGGTTGAAAGCGTAGTTTTACCTGTACCAGATAGACCGAAGAAGATGGCTACATCGCCTTTCTCGCCGACGTTTGCACTACAGTGCATTGAAGCAATGCCTTGCAGAGGAAGCAGGTAGTTCATCATTGCGAACATGCCTTTCTTCATCTCACCGCCGTACCAAGTACCACCGATGATTTGAACGCGCTCTGTTAGGTTGAAAGCAACGAAGTTTTCAGAGTTTAGACCCTGCTTTTCCCAGTTAGGGTTAGTTGTTTTAGCACCGTTCATTACCACGAAATCAGGTTCGAACGTTGCTAGCTCTTCGTCAGTTGGACGAATGAACATGTTCTTAACGAAGTGCGCTTGCCACGCTACTTCAGTGATAATACGCACGCTTAAGCGCGTATCAGGGTTAGCACCACAATAACCGTCGATGACAAACAGGCGCTTGCCAGATAGCTGAGTTGTCACAAGCTCTTTCAGCTCATTCCATACTTCAGTTGTAATCGGTTTGTTGTCATTTTTGCCTTGATCTGACCACCACATGGTATCGCGGGTCGTGTCATCTTTAACAATGTACTTATCTTTTGGTGAGCGGCCAGTAAAGATACCAGTGTCTACCGCAACAGAGCCTAGTTCCGTTACTACGCCTTTTTCGTAGCCTTCCAAACCTGGCAGTGTTTCTTCAACGAATAACTGCTCGTAGCTAGGATTACGAAGAACTTCAGTAACGCCAGTCAGTCCGTGCTTAGTTAGATCAATTTGTGCAGCCTTTGTATGTTCCATAACGGTCATAGGTGCTCCTTGTAGGATATTTTGTAGGGATTTTGTATTAATTTTTTATTGTTATCTGCTCACCATGCTAGCAACGAGACTCGGGGGAAACAGGGATATAGCTCAAAAAATATCCATATTAGCCATGGGGTTTTAAGCGTCTCGTCACATATTGGCCCAACTAGTCTATCCTGTACGCAAACCTTTGCGCTAGGGGCGAGAACATTATTAATTGATTAAAATTAAGCGGTGATTTTATTACGAGATGTTACGGAGTTTGCGCTATTTTGATCACAAAAAAGGCCAGCTGAGGGCTGACCTTTTTGGGGTAAATTACGTGTTTTTGGTACGCCGTAAATTAATGAACCGTATTGCTGCCTTTATCTGCTGCTTCTGCGTACAGTGCATCAACATCATTCTTGTCGAACGAGTAGTTTGTGCCACAGTAATCGCAGTGTAGACCAACGCTTCCTTCGGTGCTTAGGATGTCGTAGATCTCTTCTTGAGCAACAGTAATGATTGCTGCTGCACTTCGATCGCGTGAACAGCCACAGAAGAACTCAACCGGTTGTGGTGTGAATAGCTGTACTTTCTCTTGGTTGTACAAACGGTAAAGCAGTTCGTTCGCTTCTAGAGTGAATAGCTCTTCGTTTTTCACGGTGTCTGTTAGTTGCTCTAGGTGCTCGAAGTCGTCTGGAGTACCGGTGCCGTCAGGCATTACTTGTAGCAACATACCTGCAGCGTGTGCTTTGCCTTCATGCTCGCCAGTGCGCAGCCATAGACGAGTCTTAAGCTGTTCAGAGTTAGCGAAGTAGCCTTCAAGCACTTGTGCAAGCGTGTCACCTTCAAGACCAACGATACCTTGGTAACGCTCACCTTTCTTAGGATCGATAGTGATCACTAGATGACCTTTACCCATTAGGGCGTGTAGACCTGCGTCGTCTGCGATATCGCCTTCAAAGCGAGCAACACCACGGATCTTCTGATCGTGATCGCCATTGATAACTGCTAGAGATACTGGGCCGTCACCTTGCAGCTGCATCGTGATAGAACCTTCAAACTTTAGGGTCGCCGTTAGTAGCGTCGTTGAAACCAGTAGCTCACCCAACAGCTTTTGTACTGGAGCTGGGTATTCCTTGCTAGAAATAATCTGTTGGTACGCTTCGTCCATCTGTACCAATTCACCACGTACTGATAGGTCTTCAAATAGGTAGCGATTTAAAACATTACTTGTAGACATTGGGTCTGCCATTTGGCTATTCCTTCTAGCTTATTGAGTCTTGAACTTGATGATGTCACGACGTTGCTTTTTATCTGGGCGACGTTCTGGTGCTGGGCTATGAGCATTTAGCTTGCGCTGTTGTGCAAACTCTTCTCTTTTTGCCAAGCTTTCGGTGGTTTCTTCATAGAGGGTTTGAGCGATCGGAGCTCCACCACGATGGGCTGAGATTTTCTCGATCGTTACCGTCTTTTCTTCATTACCTTGGCGCAGTGTAATCACAGCCCCAAGTTCGACAATTTTACTTGGCTTGCTGCGCTGACCATTATAGTGGACTTTGCCACCATCGACCATGTTGCGAGCAATAGACCGGGTTTTGTAAAAACGAGCTGCCCACAACCATTTATCGAGTCTGACAGCTTCATTAGCAGTTTTCATATAGGGCTGTGCCTTATTAAGTGAGAAATGAATGCGGTTTAACTGTAACGAACAGTGCGCAACATGTTTTTGATGACGCTTATCACATTTAGTAGAAGCTTATGTGGAGGCGATTGGCTTTTTTTTCAAGGAAGATTACAAAATAGCTCAGGTAATGCCGATTTATAGATTTGCTATGATATAGTTCAGGATCTTATTGCTTAAATAAGCTTGGTATCGAACGAATGAATAAAAAAGCTGAAAGTTTAATGATTTGCAGCGTTTGTCGTCATGAAAAGGGACTAGGAAAGTGAACTTTTTAGAGCTCAAAAATCGCGTAGGGAATTCTCCTATGTTGAGCCGCTTATTAGAGAATGGATTTGTACTTCAGCAGAAACTAAGCTTAGCGACCTGTTGTGTATTGATTGCAGCTTCCGCATGGATCTTAGGGCAGCTTGCATGGTTTATCGAACCTGCTGAGCAAACTATCGCGCCTTGGACAGCAACGGCTTCATCGTCTTCAGCACCTCAATCGACTCTTGATATCTCTTCTTTGCAGCAGAGCAACATGTTTGGTGCTTATAACCCAACCACGCCTGCTGTGGTTGAGCAGCAAGTTATCCAAGATGCGCCAAAGACGCGACTGAACCTCGTTTTAGTGGGTGCAGTAGCCAGTTCTAATCCAAAGCTGAGCTTGGCGGTGATTGCCAATCGCGGCACACAAGCGACCTACGGCATTAATGAAGAGATCGAAGGTACGCGAGCTAAGTTAAAAGCGGTATTAGTCGATCGTGTGATTATTGATAACTCAGGTCGAGACGAAACCCTGATGCTTGAAGGTATTGAGTACAAGCGTTTGTCTGTATCAGCACCTGCGCCACCTCGTACCTCTTCTTCTGTGCGTGGCAACAACCCAGCTTCTGCAGAAGAGAAGCTAGATGAAATTAAAGCGAAGATAATGAAAGATCCTCAACAAATCTTCCAATATGTTCGACTGTCTCAGGTGAAACGCGACGATAAAGTGATTGGTTATCGTGTGAGCCCTGGCAAAGATTCAGAACTTTTTAACTCTGTTGGGCTCCAAAACGGAGATATTGCCACTCAGTTAAATGGACAAGACCTGACAGACCCTGCCGCTATGGGCAACATATTCCGTTCTATCTCAGAGCTGACAGAGCTAAACCTCGTCGTCGAGAGAGATGGTCAACAACATGAAGTGTTTATTGAATTTTAAAACTTTGCGTCTAACGAAGGACGAAAGTGTAGGAGAAGTACGTGAAGCATTGGTTTAAGAAAAGTGCATGGTTATTGGCAGGAAGCTTAATCTGCACACCCGCAGCCATCGCGAGTGATTTTAGTGCCAGCTTTAAAGGCACTGATATTCAAGAGTTTATTAATATTGTTGGTCGTAACCTAGAGAAGACGATCATCGTTGACCCTTCGGTGCGCGGAAAAATCGATGTACGCAGCTACGACGTACTCAATGAAGAGCAATATTACAGCTTCTTCCTAAACGTATTGGAAGTGTATGGCTACGCGGTTGTCGAAATGGACTCGGGTGTTCTTAAGATCATCAAGGCCAAGGATTCGAAAACATCGGCAATTCCAGTCGTTGGAGACAGTGATACGATCAAAGGCGACAACGTGGTGACACGTGTTGTGACGGTTCGTAATGTCTCGGTGCGTGAACTTTCTCCTCTGCTTCGTCAACTAAACGACAATGCAGGCGCGGGTAACGTTGTGCACTACGACCCAGCCAACATCATCCTTATTACAGGCCGAGCGGCGGTAGTAAACCGTTTAGCTGAAATCATCAAGCGTGTTGACCAAGCGGGTGATAAAGAGATTGAAGTCGTTGAGCTAAAGAATGCTTCTGCGGCAGAAATGGTACGTATCGTTGATGCACTAAGCAAAACCACAGATGCCCAAAACACACCAGCCTTCCTACAACCTAAATTAGTTGCCGATGAACGTACCAATGCGATCCTTATCTCAGGTGACCCTAAGGTACGTAGCCGTTTAAGAAGGCTGATTGAACAGCTTGATGTTGAAATGGCAACCAAGGGCAATAACCAAGTTATTTACCTTAAATACGCAAAAGCAGAAGATTTAGTTGATGTGCTGAAAGGCGTGTCGGATAACCTGCAATCAGAGAAGCAAACTTCAACTAAAGGCAGTTCATCGCAGCGCAATCAAGTGATGATCTCCGCTCACAGTGACACCAACTCTTTAGTGATTACCGCACAGCCGGACATCATGAATGCGCTACAAGATGTGATCGCACAGTTGGATATTCGTCGTGCTCAAGTATTGATTGAAGCCCTAATTGTCGAGATGGCAGAAGGTGACGGTATTAACCTTGGTGTGCAATGGGGTAACCTTGATACTGGTGCTGTGATTCAGTATGGCAACACTGGTGCGTCAATCGGTGGCGTAATGGTTGGTTTAGAAGAAGCGAAAGACACTGAAACGACCACCGCGGTTTATGACTCTGATGGTAATTTCCAGCGTAATGAGACGACCACCGAAAAGGGTGACTACTCAACGTTAGCTTCTGCTCTTTCTGGCGTTAATGGCGCCGCAATGAGTGTCGTCATGGGTGACTGGACCGCCTTGATCAGTGCAGTAGCGACCGATTCAAATTCAAATATCCTATCTTCTCCAAGTATTACCGTGATGGATAACGGTGAGGCTTCATTCATTGTGGGTGAAGAGGTGCCTGTTTTAACTGGCTCGACCGCAGGTTCAAGCAACGACAACCCATTCCAAACGGTTGAACGTAAAGAAGTGGGTATCAAGCTTAAAGTGGTGCCACAAATCAACGAGGGTGATTCGGTTCAACTGCAAATAGAACAAGAAGTCTCTAACGTATTGGGCGCCAATGGTGCAGTTGATGTTCGTTTTGCTAAGCGTCAACTGAACACGTCTGTGATTGTTCAAGACGGTCAAATGCTGGTGCTTGGTGGCTTGATTGACGAGCGAGCACTGGAAAGTGAATCTAAGGTACCGTTCTTGGGTGATATCCCTTTTCTAGGCCACCTGTTCAAATCCACCAGTACTCAGGTTGAGAAAAAGAATTTAATGGTATTCATCAAGCCAACCATCATTCGTGATGGTATGACAGCCGATGGTATCACTCAGCGTAAATACAATTTCATTCGTGCGGAGCAACTGTATAAGGCTGAGCAAGGGCTGAAATTATTGGCCGACGATAATATCCCAGTATTGCCTAAATTTGGTGCGGAGATGAATCACCCGGCTGAAATTCAAGCCTTCATCGATCAAATGGAACAAGAATAATGGCTGAATTGGTAGGGGCGGCACGTACTTATCAGCGCTTGCCGTTTAGCTTTGCGAATCGCTACAAGATGGTGTTGGAATACCAACATCCAGAGCGCGCACCGATACTTTATTATGTTGAGCCACTGAAATCGGCGGCGATCATTGAAGTGAGTCGTGTTGTGAAAAATGGTTTCACGCCACAAGCGATTACTCTCGATGAGTTTGATAAAAAACTGACCGATGCTTATCAGCGTGACTCGTCAGAAGCTCGTCAGCTCATGGAAGACATTGGTGCTGATAGTGATGACTTCTTCTCACTAGCGGAAGAACTGCCTCAAGACGAAGACTTACTTGAATCAGAAGATGATGCACCAATCATCAAATTAATCAATGCGATGCTGGGTGAGGCGATCAAAGAGGGTGCTTCGGATATACACATCGAAACCTTTGAAAAGTCACTTTGTATCCGTTTCCGAGTTGATGGTGTGCTGCGTGATGTTCTAGCGCCAAGCCGTAAACTGGCTCCGTTATTGGTTTCGCGTGTCAAGGTTATGGCTAAATTGGACATTGCGGAAAAACGCGTGCCACAAGATGGTCGTATTTCTCTGCGTATTGGTGGCCGAGCGGTTGATGTTCGTGTTTCAACCATGCCTTCTTCGCATGGTGAGCGTGTGGTAATGCGTCTGTTGGACAAAAACGCCACTCGTCTAGACTTGCACAGTTTAGGTATGACAGCAGAAAACCATGAAAACTTCCGTAAGCTGATTCAGCGCCCACATGGCATTATCTTGGTGACTGGCCCGACAGGCTCAGGTAAATCAACGACCTTGTACGCTGGCCTGCAAGAGCTTAACAGCAACGAACGCAACATCCTTACCGTTGAAGACCCAATTGAATTTGATATTGATGGCATTGGTCAAACACAAGTGAACCCTAAGGTTGATATGACCTTTGCGCGTGGTTTACGTGCGATTCTTCGTCAAGATCCCGATGTGGTAATGATTGGTGAGATACGTGACTTAGAGACCGCAGAGATCGCTGTTCAAGCCTCTTTGACCGGTCACTTAGTGATGTCGACCCTTCACACCAATACGGCAATCGGTGCAATTACGCGTCTGCGTGATATGGGCATCGAACCCTTCTTGATCTCTTCTTCGCTGCTGGGTGTTTTGGCTCAGCGCTTGGTTCGCACCCTGTGTAACGACTGTAAAGAACCTTACGAAGCGGATAAAGAACAGAAAAAACTGTTTGGGTTGAAGAAGAAAGACAGCCTAACGCTTTACCATGCCAAAGGGTGTGAAAGCTGCAGTCACAAAGGCTATCGAGGCCGTACCGGTATTCATGAACTCCTGATGATTGACGATTCGGTACAAGAGCTGATTCACAGTGAAGCTGGCGAACAGGCAATTGAGAAAGCAATTCGTGGCACAACACCAAGTATTCGAGATGATGGCTTGAGCAAAGTTCTGAAAGGGGTAACGTCCCTAGAAGAAGTGATGCGCGTGACCAAGGAAGTCTAGTATGGCGGCATTTGAATACAAAGCGCTGGATGCTAAAGGTAAAAGTAAAAAGGGGTCTATTGAAGCGGATAACGCTCGCCAGGCTCGCCAGCGCTTAAAAGAGCAAGGCTTAATGCCGGTTGAGATGACTGAAGCCAAGGCAAAAAATGCCAAAGGCTCTCAACCTTCGACCAGTTTTAAGCGTGGTATCAGTACACCTGATCTTGCTTTGATTACGCGTCAAATATCAACGCTTGTTCAATCTGGTATGCCGTTGGAAGAATGTTTAAAAGCGGTCGCCGAGCAATCGGAAAAACCACGTATTCGAACTATGTTACTTGCCGTCCGCTCTAAAGTGACGGAAGGTTACTCGTTAGCCGATAGCTTGTCAGATTATCCACATATCTTTGATGAACTGTTCAGAGCCATGGTTGCGGCGGGCGAAAAATCAGGGCACTTAGATGCGGTATTGGAGCGATTAGCTGATTACGCGGAAAATCGTCAAAAGATGCGCTCTAAGTTACTGCAAGCGATGATCTACCCGATTGTGCTGGTGGTGTTTGCGGTGACGATTGTCTCTTTCCTATTGGCAACGGTAGTACCTAAGATCGTTGAACCCATTATTCAAATGGGCCAAGAACTTCCGCAATCGACACAATTTTTATTAGCATCGAGTGAATTTATCCAGGAT
The DNA here is from genome assembly GCF_041473835.1 of Vibrio sp. 10N.222.55.A1. Taxonomy (NCBI): domain Bacteria; kingdom Pseudomonadati; phylum Pseudomonadota; class Gammaproteobacteria; order Vibrionales; family Vibrionaceae; genus Vibrio; species Vibrio sp. 10N.222.55.A1. Next base: position 51,044 of record NZ_JBFRSX010000005.1, read on the forward strand.
TGGGGCATCCAATTACTGTTGTTAACTGTTGGTGTGATTGTTCTGATTAAGACGGCACTGAAAAAGCCGGGCGTTCGTATGAGTTGGGATCGAAAATTATTGAGTATCCCGCTGATTGGTAAAATAGCGAAAGGGATCAATACCTCTCGTTTTGCTCGAACACTCTCTATTTGTACCTCGAGTGCGATTCCTATTCTTGAAGGGATGAAGGTTGCGGTGGATGTGATGTCGAATCACCATGTGAAGCAACAAGTACTGCAGGCGTCAGACAGTGTTAGAGAAGGGGCAAGCCTGCGTAAAGCGCTCGATCAAACCAAACTCTTCCCTCCAATGATGCTGCATATGATCGCCAGTGGTGAGCAGAGTGGTCAGTTAGAGCAAATGCTAACAAGAGCGGCAGATAACCAGGATCAAAGCTTTGAATCGACCGTGAATATCGCGTTAGGTATCTTTACGCCAGCACTTATCGCTTTGATGGCAGGCTTAGTGCTGTTCATTGTGATGGCGACTCTGATGCCGATGCTTGAAATGAATAATTTAATGAGCGGCTAACCTACCGCTTATAAAACGTTAGTTTTTGGATTATCGAGAAGAAGGACATTATTACCTTCAACTCGCTGTCTGTAATTTGGAGAAAATAATGAAAAACAGAATGAAGAAACAATCAGGCTTTACTCTACTCGAGGTGATGGTTGTTGTGGTTATCCTTGGCGTATTGGCGAGCTTTGTTGTACCTAACCTATTGGGTAACAAAGAGAAGGCTGACCAACAAAAAGCCATCACTGATATCGTGGCGTTAGAGAACGCGCTAGATATGTACAAACTGGATAACAGCGTTTACCCAACAACGGATCAAGGTCTTGATGCATTGGTTTCTAAGCCAAGCAGCCCAGAGCCTCGTAACTACCGCGACGGTGGCTACATCAAGCGTCTGCCAAACGACCCATGGGGTAACGAGTACCAATACCTAAGCCCTGGTGATAACGGCACTATCGATATTTTCACTCTTGGTGCTGATGGCCAAGAAGGTGGTGAAGGTATTGCTGCGGATATCGGCAACTGGAACATGCAGGATTTCCAATAAGCTTCAGCTTATTGTTTGATTCGTTATTGTCGTTTGAAACGTTATTGATGGTAGGACGTAAACAGATGGAGTCTACAAGGTGAAAACTCAGCAAACACAGCCAGGTTTCACCTTGATTGAGATTCTCTTGGTGTTGGTACTACTGTCAGTAACGGCGGTTGCGGTGATCGCGACCATTCCTACCAATAGCAAAGATGTTGCTAAAAAATACGCTCAAAGCTTTTATCAGCGAGTTCAATTACTCAATGAAGAGGCTATTTTGAGCGGCTTAGATTTTGGCGTTCGAGTTGATGAAAAGAAATCGACCTATGTACTGATGGCGCTTAAGTCTGAAGGCTGGCAAGAAGTCGATTTTGAAAAAATCCCCTCTTTAACTGAACTACCGGAAGAACTCGCATTGTCACTGACCTTAGGTGGTGGCGCATGGGAAGACGATGATCGGTTGTTCAACCCAGGAAGCTTGTTTGATGAAGATATGTTTGCTGATCTTGAAGAGGAAAAGAAGCCGAAACCACCACAGATCTACATCTTGTCGAGTGCTGAAATGACGCCATTTGTATTGTCGTTTTATCCAAATACCGGAGACACCATACAAGATGGTTGGCGTATTCGAGTATTGGACAATGGTGTGATTCGACTGCTAGAACCGGGAGAAGAAGATGAAGAGGAATAACCGTTCTCCTTATCGTTTTCGTGGTATGCCCCTTGGTTCTCGAGGAATGACGCTGCTTGAGGTATTGGTTGCGCTCGCTATCTTTGCGACTGCGGCGATCAGTGTGATTCGTGCTGTTACTCAGCACATCAATACCCTCAGTTATCTCGAAGAAAAAACCTTCGCGGCTATGGTCGTTGATAATCAAATGGCTTTGGTGATGCTGCATCCTGAGAAGCTAAAAAAAGCGCAGGGCACACAAGAGTTGGCCGAGAGAGAGTGGTTTTGGAAGGTCACGCCAATCGATACTAGCGATGATTTATTAAAGGCGTTTGATGTGAGTGTGGCAACCAGTAAACAAGCTTCTCCAGTGGTCACGGTGCGCAGCTATGTGGTCAAGTAAAAGCGTGTCGTTAGCTCAGAGCAAATCGCTAAGTAAGAGCATGTCCGCCAATAAGCGTGTGCCTCGTAAACAAGGACTATCTTCGAAAGGGAGAGGCTTTACCTTAATTGAGGTTTTGGTCTCGATCGCTATCTTTGCCACGTTAAGCATGGCGGCTTATCAGGTAGTAAATCAGGTTCAGCGCAGCAACGAGCTTTCAATCGAGCGCAGTGCTCGTTTAAATCAACTGCAACGTAGCTTAGTCATTTTAGATAATGATTTTCGCCAGATGGCGGTGCGACAATTTCGTACCAACGGTGAAGAAGCATCATCTAAGCTGATCTTAATTAAAGAGTATTTACTGGATTCCGACAGCGTTGGCATCATGTTTACTCGCCTTGGCTGGCATAACCCACAGCAGCAGTTTCCTCGCGGAGAAGTCACCAAAGTGGGTTACCGCATTAAAGAAGAAACGCTTGAGCGTGTGTGGTGGCGCTACCCCGATACTCCTGCAGGACAAGAAGGTGTGATTACGCCTTTGCTTGATGATGTTGAAAGCTTGGAATTCGAGTTTTATGACGGAAGCCGCTGGGGGAAAGAGTGGCAAGCCGACAAATCGCTACCGAAAGCGGTAAGGTTAAAGCTAACCTTGAAAGATTATGGTGAGATAGAGCGTATTTATCTCACCCCTGGTGGCACGCTAGATCAGGCCGATGATTCTTCAAACAGTGACTCTTCAAGTAGTAATGAGGGGAATAATGACTCATCGAACTAATAAGTTTGCACTGACAAGGTCTGCCATGGGGCGCAAGCAGCGAGGTGTTGCGCTGATCATTATCCTGATGCTACTGGCGATAATGGCAACCATCGCAGGCAGTATGTCGGAACGCCTGTTTACTCAATTTAAGCGCGTGGGCAATCAACTGAATTACCAACAGGCTTACTGGTACAGCATTGGTGTCGAAGCGCTGGTGCAAGACGGCATTAGGCAAAGCTACAAAGACAGTGATACCGTCAACTTGAGTCAACCATGGGCGTTAGAAGAACAGGTATACCCGTTGGATTATGGTCAAGTTAAAGGCCGTATTGTTGATGCTCAGGCATGTTTTAATCTCAATGCGTTGGCTGGTGTGGCGACGACTTCAAGTAACCAAACACCTTATTTAATTACGGTTTGGCAAACCTTGTTGGAAAACCAAGATGTTGAGCCTTATCAGGCCGAGGTTATTGCACATTCAAGCTGGGAATTTGTTGATAGTGATACCCGAACCACCTCTTCAGCTGGTGTAGAAGACAGTACTTATGAGGCGATGAAGCCATCTTATTTGGCAGCGAATGGCTTAATGGCCGATGAGTCCGAGCTACGCTCGGTTTATCAAGTCACTGGTGAGGTGATGAATAAGGTTCGCCCCTTTGTTTGTGCTCTGCCGAGCGACGATTTCCGTTTGAATGTGAATACTCTTACGGAAAAGCAGGCGCCGTTATTGGAAGCGATGTTTGCCCCCGGCTTAAGTGAATCGGATGCCAAACAGCTGATAGACAAACGCCCATTCGATGGTTGGGATACGGTGGATGCGTTTATGGCTGAGCCTGCTATTGTGGGTGTGAGTGCCGAAGTCAGCAAAAAAGCGAAAGCATATTTAACTGTAGATAGCGCCTATTTTGAGCTAGATGCAGAGGTATTAGTTGAGCAGTCACGTGTACGTATACGGACGCTTTTCTATAGTAGTAATCGAGAAACAGTGACGGTAGTACGCCGTCGTTTTGGAGGAATCAGTGAGCGAGTTTCTGACCGTTCGACTGAGTAGCGAACCACAAAGCCCTGTGCAGTGGTTAGTTTGGTCGACAAGCCAACAAGAAGTGATAGCAAGCGGTGAACTGTCTAGCTGGGAGCAGCTGGATGAGTTAACGCCTTACGCTGAAAAGCGCAGCTGTATCGCTTTATTGCCGGGAAGTGAATGCTTAATTAAGCGTGTTGAGATCCCGAAAGGTGCTGCTCGCCAGTTCGATTCTATGCTGCCGTTTTTATTAGAAGACGAAGTCGCACAAGATATCGAAGACTTACACCTGACTATTTTAGAGAAAGACGCAACGCACGCGACAGTGTGTGGTGTGGAACGTGATTGGCTTAAGCAGGCGCTGGATACTTTCCGCGAAGCGAACATTATCTTTCGTAAAGTATTGCCTGATACCTTAGCGTTGCCTTTAGAAGATCAGGGCATCAGTGCGCTGCAGATCGACCAACATTGGTTATTGCGTCAAAGCAACTATCAAGCAGTGTCGATCAATGAGGCGTGGCTAGCGATGTTCTTACAAAGCGATTGGGTTGCCTTAGATGACGAAGAGCAATCACCAACGATTTTTAGCTACACCGCACTGCCAAGTGATGACGTTCAACTGCAAAGTGGCATTGAGTGGCAAGCTAAACCTGCTGAACTGGTGATGTCTTTACTGAGCCAACAAGCCATTACAAGTGGCGTAAACTTACTGACTGGCACCTTTAAAACCAAATCTTCATTCAGTAAGTACTGGCGTGTATGGCAAAAAGTAGCGATCGCAGCTTGTGTGCTGGTGGCGGTGATCGTCACTCAGCAAGCCTTAAAGGTTCAGCAGTACGAAGCACAAGCCGAAGCATACCGAACGGAGAGTGAACGTATTTTTAGAAGCGTACTTCCGGGCAAGCAACGTATTCCGACGGTCAGCTACCTTAAGCGCCAGATGAACGACGAAGCTAAGAAGTATGGTGGCTCGGGTGATGGTGATTCCTTACTTGGATGGCTAGCGTTACTGCCAGAAACTTTAGGACAAGTGAAAGCCATCGAAGTGAATAGTATTCGCTACGACGGCAACCGCTCAGAGGTGAGATTGGAAGCGAAAAGTACTGACTTCCAATATTTCGAGACTGCGCGAGTGAAACTTGAAGAGAAGTTTACCGTTGAGCAAGGGCCATTGAATCGTAATGGTGATGCCGTATTTGGTAGCTTTACCCTTAAACCCCGTCAATAAACTGCGTAAGGAGATCAGTGATGAGAAATATGATTGAGCCACTCCAAGCGTGGTGGACTTCAATAAGTCAAAGAGAGCAACGATTAGTGATTGGTTGCTCAATTTTATTGGTGGTCGGTGTCGTTTATTGGGGGCTAATCCAGCCACTCAGTCAGCGAGCTGAACTTGCGCAGACCCGCATTCAAAGCGAGAAGCAACTACTGGCTTGGGTAACCAATAAAGCCAATGAAGTGGTTGAACTACGAGGCAGTGGCGGCATTAGTGCCAGTCAACCTTTGAATCAATCTGTGCCAGCTTCTATGCGTCGCTTTAATATCGAGCTAATACGCGTGCAACCACGTGGCGAAATGTTGCAAGTGTGGGTAAAACCTGTGCCTTTTAATAAGTTCGTTGACTGGCTAACATACCTGAAAGAAAAACAGGGTGTGGAGGTTGAGTTTATGGACATTGATCGCTCCGATAACCCAGGGGTTATTGAGGTCAACCGACTACAGTTTAAACGAGGTTAATGTGAAACGCGGTTTATCTTTGAAGTTAGGTTTACTTTTTGGCGGCATCTTTATTGTCTTTTTCTCGGTTAGTCTGTTGCTGCATCTACCGGCCTCTTTTGTACTCAAACATGCACCGGCTGTGCGTGGCTTGAATATTGAAGGTGTTGAAGGAACGGTTTGGCAGGGCAGCGCCAATAATATCGCCTGGCAGCGTGTTAATTACGGTTCAGTACAGTGGGACTTTCAGTTCTCTAAACTCTTCCAAGCCAAAGCTGAATTAGCGGTTCGTTTTGGTCGTAATAGCGACATGAACTTGTCAGGAAAAGGGCGTGTTGGGTACAGCATGAGTGGTGCGTATGCGGAAAACTTAGTCGCATCAATGCCCGCTGCTAACGTGATGAAATATGCTCCAGCCATTCCAGTCCCGGTTTCAATTGGTGGAAAGGTTGAGCTGACGATCAAGCATGCGGTTCATGCTCAACCTTGGTGTCAGTCTGGTGAAGGTACTGTGGCTTGGTCTGGTGCTGCAGTCGATTCACCTGTTGGTTCGTTAGACCTTGGTCCTGTGATTGCGGACATAACCTGTGAAGACAGTACAATTGCAGCCAAAGGCGTTCAGAAGAGCACTCAAGTAGACAGTGAGTTCTCAGCGAGTCTAACATCTAACCAGCGCTACACATCTGCAGCGTGGTTTAAACCGGGTGTTGAATTCCCGCCAACGATGCAAAATCAGCTTAAATGGTTGGGTAATCCTGATAGCCAAGGTAAGTACCAGTTTACTTATCAAGGTCGTTTTTAGCTAAACGGCTAAGGGTCACTAAATTACGAGATATAAAAAACGGGCACCTCACTGAGGTGCCCGTTTTGTTTGTTCTGAGAATCTAGAGGATATCTGACAGTTAAAGGGAGCAAACTCGCCTAGTCTTTGCCTTGCAAAATTTCTACCCACGGTAAATCTGCATCACCGAGTACAATGAAGTTCGGGTTTTCTAGCGTTTCTCTTTCATTGTACGAAAGCGGTTCTAGTTGAGTACTTAAGATACGTCCGCCAGCTTCTTCAACAATGCACTGCGTTGCGGCGGTATCCCACTCTCCGGTTGGTCCAAGGCGCAGATAACAATCCACAGCGCCTTCTGCGACTAAACAGGCCTTAAGCGCTGCTGAGCCTAGAGGAACCAAATCATAATTCCATGCTGAGCTCATACGGCTAGTGATGCGATTGATGTCCTGGCGACGGCTGATCGCCATGGCGATTGACTGGTTTGGCAGCTCGTGACGATGCGTTTTGATTTTCACGCTGTCATTAAGGTCTGGGATCTTCCAAGCGCCTTTGCCACTGTAAGCGTAATAGCTCACACCTGAAACGGGTGCGTATACCACGCCCATCACTGGCTTGTTATGCTCGATTAGGGCGATAATTGTCGCGAAATCACCACTTCGTGCGATGAACTCCTGGGTGCCGTCCAGTGGGTCAACTAACCAGTAGCGATCCCATTGAGAGCGTTGCTCTAGGCTGATGTCGGCGTCTTCTTCGGATAATACGGGAATATCAGGCGTCAATTCACTGAGTTTTTTTAATATCAGCTTATGTGCTGCAAGATCGGCACTGGTTACTGGAGTGTCATCACTCTTAATGAACTCTTCGTAATCCTTTTTCTCGTAGATCTCTAAGATGAGTTGACCAGCAGAGCGAGCAATCTCAATGACAGAGGGTAGGAGGTGAGACAAATCTTTTGTTATTGGCATAAATGTTCTCTTACTCTTAGAGCGAGCCTGAATGTTCTAGTTATTGTTTAATACACGAAGGCTTAAAAGCAGGGCTGTAATACTCCGAGCCTCACAGAAATCGAGATGTGTTAACAGTTCTTCGGCTTGAGCAAGTGGCCAGCGCACAATATCGAGAGGCTCTGGCTCATCACCTTCTAGCTTTTCTGGGTAGAGGTCTTCTGCAATAAACAGCGTCATTTTGCTAGAGAAGTAAGAGGGTGCAAGGATCACTTCCTTCAGCGGAGTAAGCTTGTTGGCACCGAAGCCTATCTCTTCTTTGAGTTCGCGAACGGCGGCTTCGTTTGGCTGCTCACCTGGATCAATCAGCCCTTTTGGAAAGCCAAGTTCGTAGCGTTCAGTTCCCGCTGCATATTCACGTACTAATAGAATATCGCCTTGCTCAGTAATAGGAACCATCATCACTGCGTTGCGCCCGCTGGGCTTCATGCGTTCGTAAGTGCGCTCTTCGCCGTTTGAAAAGCGTAAGTCGAGAGACTCGATAGAGAATAGTCTTGATTGAGCGACAGTTTGTTTAGCCAAAATCTCTGGCTTGGTCCTTTTCGTCATTGCGCTCGCTCCTTAGCTCATTGGAATTCTTTCTTATAAAGTCATTCTAATATAGGGGAAATGACCTTGAGTTCCTAGATCCGAGTTTTCATATCCGAAAATTATTGAAGCAGGAATCGATTACGATCACTTGAATACCTTACTCAAGATGGTAACGAGGTGAAAATATGGTTGTATAGCAAAAGAGTATAGAGAGAACGCGATAGTCCTAACTTGCTTATCCACATAACAAAAAAGGTTGATGCTTGCGCATCAACCTTTCAAATAACAACTAACACTAAATCAGTGATTAGTAGTAAGAGTGCTCACCACGATCGTGCTCAGTTGCATCACGAACAGCAGTCAGTTCACCTTCAAACTGTTGAAGAAGTTCTTTCTCGATGCCTTCTTTTAGCGTTACATCAACCATAGAACAACCGTTACAACCACCACCGAATGCTACAATAGCTGCGCCGTCTTCAGTGATTTCTACCAAGCTAACGTGACCGCCGTGACCAGCAAGTTGTGGGTTAACTTGTGTTTGAATTGCGTATTCAACACGTTCTAGAAGTGGTGCATCGTCTGCGACTTTACGCATCTTAGCGTTTGGTGCTTTAAGCGTTAGCTGAGAGCCCATTTTGTCAGTAACGAAGTCAATTTCAGCTTCATCTAGGAACGGTAGGCTTAGCTCATCTACGTATGCAGAGAAAGCTTCGAATTTAAGCTCTGTGTCAGACGCTTCGATAGCATCTGTTGGGCAGTAAGAAACACCACACTCAGCGTTTTGTGTGCCTGGGTTTACCACGAACACACGAATGTTTGTACCTTCAGGCTGCTGTGACAGCAGATTGGCAAAGTGAGTTTGAGCTGTTTCTGTAATAGTAATATTTGACACGACGAATACCTGAGTAGATTTGTAGGTTATTAGCGCCATTCTACTCCTGTCAGATTTGTAATTCAGCCCTTTTTTGTTGGATTGCTGTACAAGTAGTGATTCACAGCTTTTATCCAGAGGGCTCAGGAGTGCGGCAGATGCAGTAAATATCAATCCTTTTAACGTCCACTTCAAGTAGTAATTGGCATAATTGATACACAGTACTGCCGGTGGTTACAACATCATCAATTATCGCGACGTGAGAGGGGATAGTTCCTTGAACGTCTTGTTTTCGCAGCGCAAAAGCGCTCTTTAGATTGTGTAATCGTGCGGATTTAGTCAGCCCCTGCTGGGAAGCCGTTGAGCGAATTCGACGAAAGAGCACATCACTTTCAACGCCAAGCTCTTGAGCCGTGTAGTCGGCTAGCAGCTTACTTTGATTAAAGCCGCGATGAGTATATCGACGCCAATGCAGCGGCACGCTGGTGATCAGCGGAGCAGGATATTCGATACGTGATGCCAATAGCTTAGATAGATCACGTGCAAACCAAAACTTATCAGCGTACTTCATTTGCTGAATGTAACCTGCTGTAGGGAAGGTGTAATCGCCGACACAGTAGAGGCGATGCCAAGGTGGAGGTTGAGATAAGCACTGTCCGCACTGCTCTACTGTGAGCAGTGTTTTTAAACCACATCGTTGGCAGCGTGGTACTGGCTGAAAGAGTTTGAGACAAGAATTGCACCATCGAGGATGTGTATCACTGGGCAGTTTATCAAGTTTGCACAGGTGGCATTGAGGTGTGACCAGACGTGGTGTGTGTTTTTGTAGCCAATCGGATAACATAGCTCGTGATGCTTTTGGGTTATGGTGTTCCTTTTGCTCACCATACTGAAAAGCGCGGATTATCGCTGATGGAAAAAGTAGGGAATATTGAGAATGAGTGACGCGTTATATTGGCATGTTTCTGGGCAAGGGCCTGATTTAGTACTGGTTCACGGCTGGGGAATGAACGGTGCGGTATGGCAACAAACCGTTAATGCATTACAAGCTGATTTTCGAGTGCATGTTGTCGATTTACCAGGGTATGGACACAGCGCGCACTGCCACGCTCAAGATCTTGAAGAGATTGCTCAGCAGCTTTTGGCCGAAGCACCAAAGCAAGCGATTTGGGTGGGTTGGTCACTTGGAGGCTTGGTCGCAACGCACATGGCTCTCCATCACTCAGATTACGTGAGCAAGCTGGTGACTGTCGCCAGTTCTCCCAAATTCGCCGCTGCAAAAGAGCCCGTGTTATGGCGAGGCATTCAGCCCAACGTATTAAGCGCATTCACCGAGCAACTGGTTGAAGATTTCCAAACCACCATCGAACGCTTTATGGCATTGCAAGCCATGGGCAGCCCTTCAGCAAGGCAAGATGTAAAACAACTCAAGCAAGCGGTGCTGTCTCGCCCGTTGCCGAACCCTGACTCATTATTGGCAGGATTAAAGATGCTGTCGGATGTCGATCTGCGTGAACAACTGCCTGAGATTTCAGTACCAATGCTACGCTTGTATGGTCGATTAGATGGATTGGTGCCAATCAAGGTTGCGAAAGACTTAGGCACAGCCTTGCCTCATACCGAGCAATACATATTTACCCAGTCTTCGCATGCACCGTTTATGACCGAAGCGGATGCCTTTTGCAGTGAGCTTGTCAGCTTCGCACAAAAATAATTGCTAAATATATATCCGGCTTGGTCGATATATAAGCTAATACCAATCACAGTAAGTAAGTGTTCAAAAATAGCGTAGGTAAAAGGCTTGAGAACAAGGCAGCTTTTTTTTGACAAGTAGTTTCGATAAGTAGTTATTCTACAATCAAAAAATCTAACGCCGTTATCGAGCATTTTAACAAGCTAGGATGATCAGTTATTTACTACGATTGGTATAACACCAACGTGTTGCATGATACTCAGACCTAACTCTCTCCAGAGCTGATTGCGCTAAGTTGGGCTATGCCTGTTGTGCGTTCTCGGTACAACAGTGTTATGGCAATATTGATGGGCGATTCTTGAGGAGAGTTCGCGATGATTGTGTCACCTGCAACTGCAGTGAGTGTGCCACTAATCGCCCCGTCCGTTAATGTGCAAACAGAGCAAGTTGCGCGTGATAATAGAGTCCGAGAACCTATTGCTCCCGCAGTAGCATTGGCGAGAACCAATGCAGAGCGTAAGGTAAAACCGGACGATAAACGAAGGCAGCAGTCGGCTTGGGATCCTTCAGACCATCCAGGTTATGAAATGGAGAACGAGTCAGAGGCCAATTCGGTTAGCCAAGAAGAGCCACAAGACCCTTTTGATCGGCTGTTCAGCTTATTGGCACTGAAAACATACAGTGCTGATCAAGGCAAAGGTTATACCATGCGTTTCCGCCTGCCAAAGCATGTTTTAGATGCGGCGATTCAGGAAGGACAGATGGAGAAACGACGTAAGGTCATAAAGTATCATTATGGTCATGCTGTTGCGCCTCATGCTCCATCAGAGATGTTGGTGGTCTTATAAATCAAAAGTTTACGAGTCAACCAAGCTTCGATGTCTTTTTTGAACACATAATAAAAAAACCTGCATACCCTAAGGGATGCAGGTTTTCTGTTTTAAGCACATCAGCTTTTTAGATGAGCTAATGGATTACTTTTTCGCTTTAGCAAAAGCGGCAGCGAATGCTCCACCCATTGCAGCGTTTTGTTGCGGCTCTTCACGACGGCGTTGGCCACCTTGCGAGTTTTGATTCGAGCGGTTTTGTGTACGAGGTGCACTTGAACGTTGAGCACGGTTGTCTTGTCCAGGCTCGTCCTTCATACGCATGCTCAGTGCAATACGTTTACGCTGAACATCCACTTCCATCACCTTCACTTTCACGATGTCGCCCGCTTTAACCACTTCACGTGGGTCAGAGACAAAGCGATCGGTGAGTGCTGAAATATGAACTAAGCCATCTTGGTGAACACCAATATCAACGAAGGCACCAAAGTTAGCCACGTTCGATACCACACCTTCTAGAATCATGCCTGGTTCTAGGTCTGAAACGCTGTTTACGCCATCTGCGAAGGTTGCAGTCTTGAACTCAGGGCGAGGGTCGCGTCCCGGCTTATCCAGCTCCTTGATGATGTCGGTGACCGTTGGAACACCAAAGTTTTCATTGGTGTAATCAACCGCGTGCAAACCACGTAAGAAGTCGGTGTTACCCACCAGAGATTTGATGTCTTTGTGGTTTTTCTCGGCAATGCTTTTCACTACTGGGTAAGCTTCTGGGTGAACCGATGATGCATCCAGTGGGTTTTTGCCATCCATAATGCGTAGGAAGCCGGCACACTGTTCAAAGGCTTTTGGACCTAAACGAGCCACTTTCTTCAACGTAGTGCGCGCTTCAAAACGACCATTCTCGTCACGGAAATCCACGATGTTCTGAGCAATGGTGCTAGACAGACCAGCAACACGAGTCAGTAGCGCGGCAGATGCGGTATTCACATCAACACCAACTGCGTTTACACAGTCTTCGACAATCGCATCTAGGCGCTTAGCAAGCATGGTTTGGCTCACATCGTGTTGGTATTGGCCCACACCGATCGATTTAGGGTCAATCTTCACCAGTTCTGCCAGTGGATCTTGCAGACGACGAGCAATAGACACCGCACCACGGATTGATACATCCATGTTCGGGAACTCTTTTGCAGCTAGTTCAGACGCGGAATACACCGATGCGCCCGCTTCGCTAACAATGATCTTTTGCGCTTTTAGGTTGCCGCGTTTAATTACGTCAGCCACAAAGCTGTCGGTTTCGCGTGAAGCCGTACCGTTACCAATCGCAATCAAATCAACATTGAATTGACGAACCATCTGCTCAACCACGTGTGCCGATTTGTCGTATTGCTTTTGAGGTGGGTGAGGGTAAATAGTTTCTGTTGCCAAAACCTTACCGGTTGAATCCACGACAGCGATTTTCGAACCGGTACGTAAACCTGGGTCCAAGCCTAAGGTTGCTCGAGGACCAGCTGGCGCTGCCATGAGTAGGTCTTTTAGGTTGGTTGCGAATACTTCAATCGCTTCGATCTCTGCACGCTCTTTCATTGCGCCCATCAATTCAGTTTCCATGTGCATAGAAACCTTAATGCGCCATGCCCAGCTGATCACTTGCTTACGCCACGCGTCCGCAGGAGCACTGCTCAGAGTAATGCCGTAGTGATCAGAGATAATGTTCTCACAGTATGAACCACGTACACCTTCTTCTTGCTCAGGATCGGCATTCATTGCCAGTGTTAAGAAGCCTTCATTGCGGCCACGCAGCATGGCAAGTGCACGGTGAGACGGCACTTTGCTGAGTGTTTCGTTGTGCTCGAAGTAGTCTTTGAACTTCTCGCCTTCTTGCTCTTTACCTGTCACTACACGAGCGACTAGCTCTGAGTTGCGTGTTAGGTGTTGGCGAATCTTTTCTAGTAGGTTTGCGTCTTCCGCAATGCGTTCCATGATGATCGCACGAGCACCATCGAGAGCAGCTTTGGTATCGGCAATGCCTTTATCGTTGCTGATGAAGTTCGCCGCTTCCGTTTCTGGATCGTGCTGTGGTTCATTCCACAGTGTGTCGGCAAGTGGTTCTAAGCCTGCTTCGATAGCAATTTGACCTTTAGTGCGACGCTTTGGTTTGTATGGCAGGTATAAATCTTCTAAGCGAGTCTTGCTGTCAGCCTGAGTTATATCACGCTCGAGTTCTGGCGTGAGTTTTCCTTGGTCTTGAATCGACTTAAGAATTGTTTGGCGACGATCGTCTAGCTCGCGAAGGTATGAAAGGCGGCTATCAAGGTTACGTAGTTGGGTATCGTCTAAGCCACCCGTAACTTCTTTACGGTAGCGGGCAATAAAGGGAACGGTGTTACCGTCATCAATTAGGTTGACTGCGGCGATGACTTGCTCTGAACGAACATTCAGTTCTTCAGCGATCAGTCGACAGATAGCTTGGCTCATCCGATGAATCTCTTATTTAATATCATGACAAATACATGGGGGTGAGCGTACGCTTTTTCTAGCTTTGGCTGTGTAATTATCCTGTCAGAAGTCGAATTTCCGTTTCTGATACCCGCTTTGTGCGAGATCTCTTACAAGTGATGTGAGACTAAGTCGCTTTAGACCGATGAAATCGTCTTGATGTTACACTAAGTTGCTGATTTTATTTGATTGTGTGTTTGTGGGCGTATTTCTCACCTGAAATGTTTTTTAAGACTATCTAGGAAACACGGCCATTTGCCGTAATATTTAACTTGTCGACAGGGAGTTGGCAGGAACAGGAAAAAGCCTAATGGACTAGGTATCTTCAGGATGAAGATTTGATTACTTAGGATGAGTGGTCAGCAAGGAAGTGATAATCTCTGGATGAGATTCGCCAGTCAGGATGACAGGCTAGAATGGACACCGCTAGGATGGCGATGAACAAAAAGGAAATTGGTTAAAGGATTTAGCCACTATCAAGGAAAGATGCAGGGAGCACCTTATCTCGAAGAGATAAACAGTAGCCGGATTGCTGCGATAGAGACTTAACCCCGCTAGGCGAAAGCCTTGCGGGGTTTTCTTTTATCTGGAGTTTGGGTTTGCTGAACACTCAGTTTATCGCTAAGTGTTTATTAAGTTTGGTTATTCGTTGTCTGCGTAGCGAATCGAGTTAATGAACCACTCTTTGTCGCCTTCCGGTGTTTTTACCGTAAACTCGTCATCTACTTCTTTCTTGAGCAGAGCTCTAGCCATTGGTGAGTCGATAGAGATATAGCCTTTAGCATCGCCGTAGATCTCTTCTGGGCCGACAATTCGAAACTTCTTAATTTCCCCATCATCATTCTCAATTTCGACCCAAGCACCGAAAAATACCTTACCTTCTTGTTGTGGCGAGTAATCAACGATCGTGACATCAGGTAGGAACTTTCTTAAAAAACGCACTCGGCGATCGATCTGACGAAGTAGACGCTTATTGAAGGTGTAATCTGCGTTTTCTGAGCGATCTCCAAGGCTTGCCGCCCAAGTGACTATCTTAGTAATTTCAGGGCGTTTCTCGTGCCATAAGTGGTCATGTTCTGCTTTGAGCTTGTTATAACCTTCTCGAGTAATAAGTTTGGTTTTCATAAATCTGACTTAATGAAATGATGATCTAAGATAGAATATATAGAAAGGCAACATACGTTAACAATTATTTAGGCGACTTTTTCTCCAATAATGTTACATTTTTAATGTCTTATACCAATATACAATTTACCAAGAATGCTTAACCTTAGGTTTAAGCTTTAATAGGTGGAACCATTACATGCAAGAAAACTACAAAATTTTAGTGGTCGATGACGATGCTCGTTTACGTGCACTGTTAGAGCGCTATCTGTCAGAGCAGGGCTTTCAAGTGCGTAGCGTGGCAAACAGTGAGCAGATGGACCGCCTGTTAACCCGTGAAAATTTTCACTTGATGGTATTGGATTTAATGTTGCCGGGCGAAGATGGTCTATCGATCTGTCGTCGTCTACGAAACGCAAACAACTCGCTACCAATCCTGATGCTTACTGCAAAGGGTGATGAAGTGGATCGCATTGTGGGCTTGGAAGTGGGTGCTGATGATTACCTGCCAAAACCATTTAATCCACGTGAACTGCTTGCTCGTATTAAAGCTGTACTGCGTCGCCAAGTCATTGAAGCACCGGGTGCACCAAGCACAGAAGAGTCTGTGGTTGAGTTTGGTGAGTTCCGCTTGAACTTAGGTACTCGCGAAATGTTCCGCGGTGAAGAGCCAATGCCGCTTACTTCGGGTGAATTTGCGGTTCTTAAGTCCTTGGTAACGAATGCTCGTGAGCCAATGTCTCGCGATAAGCTGATGAACATGGCTCGTGGCCGTGAGTATTCAGCAATGGAACGTTCTATCGATGTTCAGATTTCACGTCTGCGTCGTCTAGTTGAAGAAGATCCAAGCAAACCTCGCTACATCCAAACGGTGTGGGGCTTGGGTTATGTATTCGTTCCAGATGGCAAAGCTGTGTAATTCAGCTTAATAAGCTCTACAGTAGCTTTATCGATTCTGTGAATCTTACGGGTCATCTCATTAATATGCGATGGCCCGTTTTCTATTCAGCACAATGGTTTAGAGTTATAGTCATATAACACTTTCTTTATCTTTCTACATCTCGGGTACCCCATGCGTATACGTAGCTCCTTTACTCAGTCGATAGTGCTTTTCTTAACGCTATTGGTCGCTAGCCAAATTTTTTCTTATTACGCGGTGTTTAACTATGCGTTGATGCCAAGTTTGCAGCAGTTTAATAAGATTTTGGCTCACGAGCTAAACCTGGTATTGGACCAAGGCAGTGATATCGAGATCGATGCGCCATTGCGTCAGCGTGTGCTTGAACAGCTCGGGGTAACCGTTCACGCCAAGGACAGCGAAGCGGCGGGTGAGTATTACCATGCGGTCGCAATCGACCTGATGAGTGAGGAGATGACCAAGGAGCTGGGTTCTGAAACTGAAGTGCGGCTGATCTTGGGTAAAGAGAGCTATGTGCTTTGGATGGACATTGCGCAGTTACCCAACTCTTTAATTCGTATTCCGTTATCAGAGCTGCAAGAAGAGGATTTTGCACCACTGTTTCGTAACAGTCTGATCATGGCGCTGTTGATTGTCGCAGGTGGTTGGCTGTTTATCCGATTGCAAAACCGTCCGTTGATAGCGCTAGAGAAAGCGGCGCAAGGTGTCGGGCGAGGTGATATTCCACCGCCATTGCCAGTTCAAGGCGCACAAGAGATTCGCTCGGTAACTCGAGCCTTTAACCAGATGTCGAAAGGCATCCAAGAGCTAGAAGAAGACCGCGCCTTGTTGATGGCGGGTATCAGCCATGATTTACGTACTCCGTTAACGCGTATTCGCTTAGCGACTGAGATGATGTCACCAGAGGATGCCTACTTAGCTGAGGGGATTATCAGTGATACCGAAGAGTGTAATGAAATCATCAGCCAGTTCATGGATTACCTAAAGCCTGTCGACCGAGATTCATTCCAAGCGGTGTTTGTCGATGATATTGCTCGTGAGGTATCGAGCTCTGAGGGTGGCTACGAGGTTCAGATTGAAACCGATATTCCAGAATCGATGAAGCCAGCGCTAGGTAATCCGATCGCGATGAAGCGTGCTGTGAGCAACTTGGTGGTGAATGCGCTGCGTTACGGTAATGGTTGGGTCAAGGTATCAACTGGTATGACGGCGGATAACAAGCTTGCTTGGGTGACAGTAGAAGATAATGGCCCGGGTATCCCACAAGACCAGATTGGTAAATTGTTTGAACCCTTCACACGTGGTGACACGGCTCGTGGCAGCGAAGGAACGGGCTTGGGCTTAGCAATTGTTAAGCGTATCGTTAGCCAACACCAAGGCGCTGTTGTGGTCAATAACCGCAGTGAAGGTGGCTTAAAAGCGCAGATCAGTTTCCCTGTTAAGCCCTAGTTATCATCGGTCCGTTTGATGACGATAAGTTCGGTTCGGGAATGGTTAAGAGATCCCCGACTCTGTCATTCTTCCCTCTCGGGGATGACGAATTGCTAACCATGGACTTTGATGATGAAAGTTTACTTTGATCGTCATTCCCTATCGTGAGGAACGAGCGAATAGGGAATCTCGCTCTTGCTTGATGAAAGTAACGCACACTAAAAAGGCTTCCTTGAGGAAGCCTTTTTTACGTTTGAATACGGTCTCAGTGTTAACTATGCCTTAGTGTTAACTACGCCTTAGAGTAAACATCGCGTTCACCCAACCAACGGTTGATGATCGCCTTAGCATTGTCTGGGTAGCTATCGTGAATATGACGCGCAATACGCTGCACTTCAGGTATCAAACGTTGGTCACGAATTAGATCGGCGATCTTGAAATCAGCCAAGCCAGTTTGTTTGGTACCGAGCAATTCACCGGGGCCACGGATTTCTAAGTCGCGCTGTGCAATCACAAAGCCATCGTTACTTTCACGTAGCACACCTAGGCGTTTCTGAGCGGTTTTAGACAGCGGAGAGTGATACAACAATACACAATGACTTGCGACCGAACCTCGGCCGACACGGCCACGCAGTTGGTGCAGTTGCGCTAGGCCAAGACGTTCTGGGTTCTCGATGATCATTAAGCTCGAATTCGGAACATCCACACCAACTTCAATCACGGTTGTCGCAACCAATAGATGCAGCTTGTTCTCTTTGAACTCTCGCATCACCGCTTGTTTCTCGGCGGGTTTCATACGGCCATGGACTAAACCAATTTTTACGTCAGGCAGTTTGCGTTGTAGCTCTTCTGCTGTATCAGCTGCAGCTTGAGCTTCCAGTACTTCCGATTCATCAATCAGCGTACATACCCAGTAGGCTTGTTTGCCTTCATTGAGACACGCATTTTTCACACGTTCAACAATGTCATCGCGCTTGGTATCAGGAATTGCCACGGTTTGAATTGGGGTTCGTCCCGGTGGCAGTTCATCAATAATCGAAGTTTCGAGGTCGGCATAGGCCGTCATTGCTAACGTTCGTGGGATTGGGGTAGCGGTCATGACCAACTGATGGGGGTAGTAGCCTTGCTTTGCGCCTTTTTCACGTAGCTCTAATCGCTGGTGGACACCAAATCGGTGCTGTTCATCAATGATCACTAAACCAAGGTTTTTGAACTCGACATGCTCTTGGAACAGGGCATGAGTACCGACCACCATTTGCGCTTCGCCACTGGCAATACGTGTTAGTTCAGTTTCACGAGCTTTGCCTTTGAGCTTACCTGCTAGCCATCCAACTTGAATACCCATTGCCTCAAACCAGTTGGCAAAGTTAATCGCGTGTTGTTCTGCGAGTAGTTCAGTGGGTGCCATAAGTGCTACTTGTTGACCGTGTTCCAATGCGCGAACCGCCGCCAGTGCAGCGACTAAGGTTTTACCAGAGCCCACATCACCTTGCACTAAACGCATCATAGGATGCGGCTTTTCAAGGTCAGCTTCGATCTCTTTAGTCACTCGTGCTTGGGCATTGGTTGGTGAAAACGGCAGCTGAGCCAGTAGCTTATCTTTAAGGGTGTTTACTGGAGGAAAAGGCATTGCCTTGTCTTGCTGCCCTTTGCTACGAACAGACAACATAGACAGGTTTTGAGCCAGTAACTCTTCCATAATTAGGCGCAGTTGCGCAGGGTGCTTGCCTTCATCAAACAGCTCTAGGTCAATGCCCGGGGGCGGCCTGTGAATGGTATGCAGTGCTTGTGCGAGGGTAATTTGGTGGTCGTATAAACCTGATGGGAGAAGCTCGTTAACTGCGGCCTTGTCGATTAGCTCTAAGGCTTGATCGGTAAGATTACGCAGCGTGACTTGTCTTAGCCCTTCGGTGGTTGGGTACACCGGAGTCAGATTGGCTTCAACGTCTGGCTGTTGCCTCGGCGCAAAGAATTTGTAGTCAGGGTGGACGATCTCAAGCCCCATATTACCGCGCTTGATCTCACCATAAGCATGCACTTGTTTGCCTTCGGCAAAGTTATTCTTCATGCCTGCAGTGAAGTTGAAAAAACGCAGTGTAATAGTGCCATTACCATCACTGATCTTTACTGCGAGCATCTTACGTTTACCGAAAATGGTATCGACGTGCATTACCTTGCCTTGCACTGCTGCCCATAAACCAGCATGCAGTTTTACGATTGGATAGATACGCGTTCGATCTTCGTAGCGCAAAGGCAGGTGAAACAGTAAATCTTGTACGTTGTTAAGCCCAACCTTCTCCAGTTTCTCTGCGACTTTTGCGCCGACTCCAGATAAAGAGTTGAGAGGGATAGCAGATAAAAGCTGTGACATAACAAGGCTCATAAACATAAGAGAGATAATCTATTCAAGCATTTTACTGGATTTTTGTACAGGATAAAGCGTAAGAGCAGATTAGAAGCAGATACGGGATTCGAGTAAACGAGATTCGAAGGGATTAAGAGCAGGTTCGGGATTCGGGTAATCGAGATGCGAAGGGATGAAGAGCAGATGCGGGATGCGGGTAAACGAGATGCGAAGGGATAAGAGCAGATGCGGGATGCGGGTAAACGAGACACGAAGGAATGAAGAGCAGATACGGGGTACGAGTAAACGAGATACGAAAAGATTAAAAAAGATGTGGAGCCAAGATGGTGAGTCACGAAGTCTTTTGCTCTTCGCATCTCGCCATCTCGAATCCCTCATCTTTACTTTGATCAGTTCTTACGACGTCTTACTTTCAGCGCGTGTGGCATCACACGTAGCTTTTTCATAATACTTGCAAGATGAACACGATCTTTGGTGGTCAGCAAGATAGTCACTGTGTACAGGCGTCCATCACGTTCTTCAGTTGAAATACCATGAATGTTTGAGCCTGTTTTCGAGATAACGTTAGTTAACTCAGCCAGTGCACCTTGGTGGTTCTGCAGATCAACCTGAAGTTCAGCTGTGAACTCTTGGTCGTAATCGTCAGACCATTCCACCGCCATGTACTTGTCTGGTTCTTTTTGGTAACCACGAACGTTTGGACACGTTTCACGGTGAACCACAAGGCCACGACCTGGAGAGACATGGGCAATGATGTGATCATCTGGAATCGGGTGACAACAGTTGGCGAACGTTAGCAGTAGACCTTCAGCACCACGGATTGGAAGTTTCTTCCTAGGCGTGTCGCTGTTGTTTTCTACTTCAGTCAGTTCGTCAGCATCACCTAGCAGGCGACGAGCAATCACGATACTCATCAGCTCACCAAGACCAATTGACGCTAGCAAGTCTTCAATACTGTCGAGACGAAGATCAGACAATACATGTTCAACGTTCTCTTGGCCGATATCACCAATCGAGTGTTCGCCAAGTGCGTGGTTCAGTAGACGACGACCTAAGGTAATCGACTCTTCGCGGCGCATAGTCTTCAGAACCTGACGGATCTTAGTACGCGCACGTGATGTCACCACGTAGTTGAGCCATGCTGCATTCGGACGTGCGCCCGGAGCACTGATGATCTCAATAGTTTGACCGTTCTTCAGCGATTTGCTGAGTGGGTAAGGGTTCATGTCTACACGAGCACCTACACACATGTTGCCGACATCGGTATGCACCGCGTAAGCAAAATCGACCGCTGTTGCGCCTGCCGGAAGCTCGACAATGCGACCCTTCGGCGTGAACACGAAGATCTCATCTGGGAACAGATCAGACTTAACGTTTTCAATGAATTCGAATGAGTTACCCGCGCTTTGTTGCAGCTCAAGTAAGCTCTGCATCCAACGTTGTGCTTTAACCTGTGCGGTTGTGCCATTACTGCTGCGTGAGCCGTTGCCTTTGTAAGACCAGTGCGCTGCGACACCTTTGTCTGCCATTTGATCCATATCTTCAGTACGGATCTGAACCTCAACTGGCACCCCGTGAGGGCCGATCATTGACGTGTGCAGAGATTGGTAGCCGTTGGCTTTTGGTACCGCAATGTAATCTTTCATGCGGCCAGGGCGAGGCTTGTACAGGCTGTGAGCCTGACCAAGTACGCGATAACAAGTATCTGGGGTATCAACCACGACGCGGAAAGCGTAGATGTCCATAATGGTGTGGAAGCGCTGCTCTTTAGTTTTCATCTTGTTGTAGATGGAGAACAGGTTTTTTTCACGACCAAGTACGCGAGCAGGCAAACCGACCTCTTCAAGGCGGCCTTCAATTTCGCTATGGATACGTTGGATCATTTCCTTACGGTTACCACGCGCAGCTTTCACTACGTTTTTAAGTACGCGATAACGGTTAGGATAGAGGGCTTCAAAGCCCAGCTCTTCTAGTTCGGTCTTGATGTTATGAATACCAAGACGGTGAGCTAGTGGAGAATAAATCTCTAGGGTTTCACGAGCAATACGACGCTTTTTGTCAGGACGAAGTGCCCCAAGCGTGCGCATGTTGTGAGTACGGTCAGCTAATTTGATCAAGATAACGCGGATGTCTTGCACCATGGCGAGAACCATCTTGCGGAAGTTCTCTGCTTGCGCTTCTTTGCGATCACGAAATTTAAGCTTATCCAGCTTAGATACACCATCAACCAATTCAGCAACGGTATTGCCAAATTTTTCCTCTAGATCTTCTTTAGTGACATCACAGTCTTCGATGACATCATGAAGCAGAGCAGCTTGCAGGGTTTCGATATCCAGACGCATTTCTGCCAGGATTCTTGAAACAGCTACAGGGTGGATAATGTATGGTTCACCGCTTGAGCGGGTTTGCCCTTCATGGGCGTCTCTCGCTACCACATAAGATTGACGCAGAGCCTCAATTTGAGGCTCTGTTAGGTATTCTTGGGCAACGTCTTTGAGGCTATCGAATAGATACAAATTAAAGGCCCGGAAGGTTAATTAGTTCGAATGACGTTCTTAACGAGTGTGAGCGATGCTGCTTACTGCTGCAAGTTCAGCTGCTTCTTGCTCTTGTTGCTCTTGACGCTCACGAGCATCTAGTACGTCTTTAGTGATAAGACCTTCTTCGATTTCGCGAAGAGCGATAACCGTTGGCTTATCGTTTTCTTCAGGCACTAGTGAATCTTTACCGCCAGTTTGCATTTGACGTGCGCGGCGAGCCGCAATAAGAACTAGGTCGAAACGGTTGCCAACTTTTTCAACAGCGTCTTGAACAGTTACGCGTGCCATGAGGACTCCAAATAGTAATTAACTAATAAATTTTTGATGACGAGAAAGTATACAAGTTTAACTAGATACTTTCTAGATCACCGTATACTTATCTCAATAGAAAATCTAGGGGATCTAGATTATTCCGCTAATAAAGCAGTAAGCATGCCGCTGTATTTCGCTGCTTGCTTATCTTCTTTTAAGCGCTCCGCACGAATGATAGCTCTGAAGTCCATTAGGGCTGCATCAAAGTCGTCATTCACGATCACATAATCATATTCTGCATAGTGAGAAATCTCTGATTTTGCTTCGCTCATGCGTTTCGCAATAACTTCGTCGCTGTCTTGACCGCGAACATTCAAACGACGCTCTAGCTCACCATTTGATGGTGGAAGAATGAATACACTCTTCGCTTGAGGCATTTGTTCACGGATCTGACGAGCACCTTGCCAGTCGATATCTAGGAACACATCGATACCGCGGTTTAGGTTTTCTTCAATCCAAACGCGTGAAGTACCGTAGTAGTTGCCGAACACTTCAGCGTACTCTAGGAATTCACCTTTAGTAATAAGGTCTTCAAAATGATGCTTCTCTACGAAGTGGTAGTGAACACCATTTTCTTCACCAGGGCGCATACCGCGAGTGGTGTGTGAAACAGATACCTTCATTGCGTAGGTTGGATTGGTTTCTAGCATTGCTGAGATCAAGCTCGACTTACCTGCGCCACTAGGTGCAGATACGATGTAAAGAGTACCTTTGCCCATCTGTATATTTCCACTGTTGGTTGGATTGAGTGAAGGCAATAAACCTACACTTTAAAAGATAGCACTGACTCTAATTTTTGTTCCGATGGCGCATCTACTAATTGTGCCGTTGGTTACGTCTATAAAGAGATAACGAGTAAAACTAATAGAAGCAACTGGTGAAAATTAGGTCAGAAAAATGGAGGCGAAGAGTAGCATATTTAGATGATTGAGAACAACTGGCTTGATCGTTATTTATTAGCGAATGATCTTCTCAAGGATCTTTGTATAAATGTAATGACTCGTCATCGGTACTTTTTTATGTGATCTGGACAAAATTTGTTGAAGTTTTAATCTCAATCCTTACAATCCGCGCAAACGATTAAATGCTGTATATATCTAGTGATATGGACTAGATGTTTCTACTACCGAGCCTACCTTGGTGACTACAGTTTTTAGTGTAGAGACCTCTCTATTCTCACAGCATTTGAATCACCAAATTCTTAATTTATTGCAAAGGTTTTGTTGTGAGTACCGATTCCACCCTGAAAGCCCAGAACACCTCTGGCTCGCTTGATTCGATGTTTAAAATCACTGAAAGAAAAACCACGATTGGCACTGAGCTGTATGCGGGTTTCATTACTTTCTTGGCGATGAGTTACATTCTGGCGGTTAACCCAGCAATTTTGGGTGATATTCCAGGCATGGACAAAGGTGCCGTGTTTACTGCAACGGCTCTGTCTGCGGCAATCGCAACCCTAATTATGGGCATTTGGGGCAACTACCCTGTAATGCTAGCGCCGGGCATGAGTATGAACGGCTTTTTCAAAGGTCTGCTGTTAAGTGGATCTGTTGCCGTGCTTTGGAATGAAGCGCTGTTCGGTATCTTCCTATCTGGTATTTTGTACCTTGCGTTCTCATTGACCAATATTCGTAAATCGATGATTGAATCGATTCCTGAAGATTTGAAGTTGGCGATTACCGTGTCTCTCGGACTGTTCATTGCTTTCTTAGGTCTTAAGAATGCGGGCATCATCGTTTCTAACCCATTCGTACTGGTTGGCTTAGGCGACATTTCTGATCCAAAAGTGATCATCGCTTACGTGAGCATCTTCATCGCACTGGGTTGTATGGTTCGTGACATCAAGCTAGCAACGTTCATCTCATTCGTTTCTGCTATCGTGTTGACGATTCTTGCTGACGTCTTCATGGGCACTTCAAACGCACCAATCCCAGAGCAGTTCATTGCTATGCCACCAAGCATGGCTGGCAGCTTCGGCGCTATCTTCGATTTCTCTGCTTTCACGCCAGAGAAAATGTTCGACTTACTGTTCATCGTACTTATCTTCTTGATTGTCGATTTCTTTGATGGCTTGAGCACCATTGTCGGCGTTGGCCGTGATGCGGGTATCATCGATAAAGACGGCAAGGTGCCAAACGCGAAATCGGCTCTAGTAGCAGATGCGGGCGGTACTGTGATTGGTTCAATTCTTGGTACCACATCGATCACTGCTTTCTCTGAGTCTGGCATCGCTTCTTCTCAAGGTGCAAAAACGGGTTTGGCAGCAGTCATGGTGGCTGGTCTGTTCCTAATCTCGCTATTCCTATACCCAATCTTCTCTATCTTCTCGGCTGCAATGGTTGCACCGGCGATGGTAGTAGTCGGCATCTACATGGTAGGTCGTCTTGGTCAGATCAACTGGGAAAAGAAAGAGTCACGCATTGCAGCCTTCTTTACCATCATGTTCACAGTGCTAAGCTTCTCTCCAGCGAACGGTATGGCGATGGGCTTCATCAGCTACGCATTCACAATGGTTGTGGCAGGTAAGCGCAAAGAAGTACACCCGCTTATCTACGGACTGTGTGTGGTGTTCTTAACTTACCTGATTCTGCTTTAAGGCTAATTAGTCACTAAGAAGTCGCTAAGTAAAAGACAAACAGATGGCTCTGCAGTGAATGCGGGGCCATTTTTGTATTTGTTGCTTTTTACCGTTGCTTCTTAATGTTGGTTACCGATGAGTTGATGGCGTTAGCCTAAAGTCGGTGCTTTGACAGTACGCGACTTATATTGATGCATGCTATTGTAGAGACTGGATTAATTATTTTTTGAAGAGTGACTATGCCTTCTCACTTACCTAAATCTTTTAGTAAGCCGTTTTTAAAAGTATTCCACATTATGGAAGCGGTATTGCTGGTGGCGATCACGCTCGCGACCTTGTTTGCGATGGTCGAAGAGTTCATGCATGTCTTCGCTGAACGCCGAGTGCAATTGACCGACATTCTGCTGATGTTTATCTATTTAGAAGTGTTGGCGATGGTTCAGCAGTTTGTGATGAACGGTAAGATCCCAGTGCGATACCCAATCTATATCGCGATGATGGCGATTGCTCGTTACATCACTTTGGGCATGAAAGAACTCGATGCGGTATTGATCGTTTGGTTATCTTTAGCGGCATTTATCTTAGCAGCAGCAACTCTGTTGATTCGAGTCGGTCACCATTACTGGCCATATGTCGATCTCAGAACTAAGCAGCCGGACGAGTAAATTTTTTGAGATCAAAGTCTTACAAATCAAGCCCGGCGACCTAGCTGGGCTTGAATTCAAGCCAACCGAACAAAAAAACATCAATTATTTTCAAATAAAGCTTTACAACCCGACCCAGATCACCAAGAATGGCCTCGCTCTGTTTTCAGAGTTATTAAATGAAACATCAGTTGTAAAGTAAAACCCTTAGTATTGCTTCATTGTTATTCTCAGTGTTTCCCTTGGCTTCATAGATACATTAAATAATTCAAGCTTTCAGCGCATCGCACTTTTGGCGATTAATTTTTTATTTTTATATAAGGGACACATCATGTCTAACAAAACAAACGGCGTAGTAAAATGGTTTAACGAAGAGAAAGGTTTCGGTTTCCTAACTCAAGACAACGGCGGCGCTGACGTATTCGTACACTTCCGTGCAATCGCTTCTGAAGGTTTCAAGACTCTTAAAGAAGGCCAACAAGTGTCTTTCGAAGTAGAGCAAGGCCAAAAAGGTCTTCAAGCTGCAAACGTTGTAGCTCTATAAGATTTTAAGTCGGCGCAGGTTGCATTAGCAACTTGCGTTACTTTCTCTCTCAAATTTGTTTCCCCCCTCAGTTTTACCGCAACACTCTTCTCCATTAGCAATACCCTCTCTAAGTATTCAAAAATCCTGTTTTACGTCCGTTATCTCGTTCTAACTATCGTTGTATCTGTTCTTTGCTCTAACTCAACCTTCTACGTAACAACCAGTCACTTGCTCATCCTGATTACTATTACTGTATCCAAAAAAAAAGGTTCATCGCG
>NZ_JBFRSX010000006.1:0-44807 GCF_041473835.1 Vibrio sp. 10N.222.55.A1
TATCAGGTATAGGTGCTAGGCCCACAACGCGTGGCACTGCAATTGACCAGCTTGGTGAAGGACAAAGCTTAACCGATACGATTACAGTCCATTCAAAAGATGGTACAACACACGATATTGTCATCACCATTCACGGCAGTAACGACAGACCTTACTGTTCATCTGAAGTGGTGCTACAAAGTGGCAGCGAAGATACACGCCAAACCTTAACCACCGCGCAACTATTAGCGAATACAGTCGATGTGGATGCCAATGACGCCGGTAAACTAACCATTGAAAACCTACACGCCGACCATGGTTCGATATTAATTAATGCCGATGGCACCTTCACCTTTAGCCCAGAAAAAGACTATAACGGCGATGTGCATTTTAGCTATGACGTTAAGGATGCACACGGTGGTGTGACCCACACCAGTGCAACCACCAACTTGGCTGCAGTTAACGATAACCCTGATGTGACGCCTTTAACCGACAGTGTCAGTGAGGGGGCCGATAATCATCACACCCTCAATCTGCTATTAGGTGCCACAGATAAAGAGGGCGACGCTTTAACCATCAGCCACCTTGAATATGCCATCGATGGTCAACCTCAGTCGAGCCAACTTCCAACGGGCATTACCTTAGATACTGATGGTCATACATTAATTGTTGATGCCACCAATCCCGCATTTAACCATTTGGCCAATGGTCAGTCGCAACAAATCGCTATCACTTATCAAGTAGAAGATGGCCATGGTGGAAGTACGCAACAAACCGCTACGCTTACGATTGCCGGGACAGATGATAAAGCCACACTGGAATCTAATGTTATTCAATTAACCGAAACGCAAGCGTTAGATAGCCAACATAATGTGTACAGAGGAAATCTCCAGCTTATCGATCCAGATAGTGGCGATAACACACAATTTCTCCATAGTGGTAAATATTTGGGTCAAGGTTTTTCTCCAGGTTATTTTGATGTTTTTCCAGACGGGTCTTATCAATTTAGTTTACAAGGAGCCAACAAACGCTATGCAGATGACCATATTGCTAGTTTGCGAACTGGCGAATCAATGCAGATCCCCTATGAAGTTGAAACCAGTGACGGTCAGAAGCTGACAATCATGGTTAAAGTGATTGGCGAAGATAACCAAGCAAGAATTGAAGTGACGCCATACTCCAGCCTCAATAATCATGTTTACGAAGATCACACCTCCTTCGGCAATACCACCAATCAGCTCAGCAGTGGAGGCACGTTACACGTAATTGACCCCGATCACGATCAAGCCGGTTTTATCGCACAAACCATCACCACCGCCGAAGGTGGTCGGTTCAATATCAACGCACAGGGCCAATGGTCATACGATATTGACAATGATAAAGTCCAACATTTAGGCGCAGGGGAAAGCTTCCAGCAAACCTTTACCGTTGAATCTATCGATGGCAGTGCTAAAAAAGATATCACAGTGACCGTTCATGGCACCAATGATGCGCCAGTTGCGTCAGCTGAAGTACGTTTAGCGAATGGCTTGGAAGATAGCAAAATTGTCCTCACCTCAGCACAGCTTCTGGCTAATACTAGCGATGTTGATGACAACGATATTGGCAAACTATCCATTGAAAACCTACAGGCTGACCATGGTGCTATTGCGTTAAATGCCGATGGCACGTTCACTTTTACCCCAGAAAAAGACTACAACGGAGCGGTGCACTTTAGCTATGATGTCAAAGATGCCCACGGTGGTGTGACACACACTGGCGCATCAACGACGCTCTCGGCTGTTGGCGATAAAGCCCAAATCGCTGGCGTTGATACTGGTTCAATAACCGAAAACAGCGCGGGTGTCGACATGTCACCCGACTATGCTCACTCAGGCATCGCCACACTTGGCAATACAACACTCTATGCTGATGGCAAGCTGACCATCACAGACCCCGATGTAGGCGAGTCAGGATTTGAACGCCAAGGCAGCAATGGTTACGACTATCACGGCACCTATGGCGATCTAATCTTACTCACCGATGGCACCTGGCATTACCATGCCGATGCTGGGCATCTATCAGGTATAGGTGCTAGACCCACAACGCGTGGCACTGCAATTGACCAACTTGGTGAAGGGCAAAGCTTAACCGATACGATTACAGTCCATTCAAAAGATGGTACAACACACGATATTGTCATCACCATTCACGGCAGTAACGACAGACCTTACTGTTCATCTGAAGTGGTGCTTGCAAATGGCAGTGAAGATACACGCCAAACCTTAACCACCGCGCAACTATTAGCGAATACCGTCGATGTGGATGCCAATGACGCCGGTAAACTAACCATTGAAAACCTGCATGCTGACCATGGATCCATTCTAAACAATGCCGATGGTACGTTTACGTTTACCCCAGAAAAAGACTATAACGGCGATGTACACTTCAGCTATGACGTTAAGGATGCACACGGTGGTGTGACCCACACCGGCGCAACCACCAACTTAGCTGCGGTTAACGACAACCCTGATGTGACGCCTTTAACAGACAGTGTCAGTGAGGGGGCCGATAATCATCACACCCTCAATCTGCTAGTAGGCGCCACAGATAAAGAGGGCGACGCTTTAACCATCAGGCACCTTGAATATGCCATCGATGGTCAACCTCAGGCAGGGAAAATCCCCGCAGGCATCACCTTAGATACTGATGGTCATACATTAATTGTTGATGCCACTGATCCCGCATTTAATCATTTGGCAAATGGTCAGTCGCAACAAATCGCTATCACCTATCAAGTAGAAGATGGCCATGGTGGAAGTACGCAACAAACCGCCACGCTTACGATTGCCGGGACAGATGATAAAGCCACACTGGTTTCTAATGTCATTCAGCTCACTGAAACACAAGCGCTGGATAGTGAATTTAAATTCTATAGAGGCCAGCTTCAGCTAATTGACCCTGATAGTGGTGATAACACTCAGTTTGTTTTTAGCGGGAAGTATTTAGGCCAAGGGGTTGAGCCTGGTCACCTTGATGTTTGGCCTAATGGCACTTATCAATTCAGATTAGAAGCTGTTACCAATCGTCATGCGGACGATCTCATTGGTAGCCTACATGCTGGCGAGTCGATGGAGCTCCCCTACGAAATCGAAACCAATGATGGTCAAAAGCTCACCATTATGGTGAAGGTGACCGGTGAAGATAACCAAGCAAAAATTGCAGTGACGCCCTACTCCAGCTTCAATAATCATGTTTACGAAGATCACACTTCCTTTGGCAATACCACTAATCAGCTCAGCAGTGGCGGCACGTTACACGTGATTGACCCGGATCACGACCAAGCCGGTTTTATTGCACAAACCATCACCACCGCCGAAGGTGGTCGGTTCAATATCAACGCAAAGGGCCATTGGTCATACGATATTGACAATGATAAAGTCCAACATTTAGGCGCAGGGGAAAGCTTCCAGCAAACCTTTACCGTTGAATCTATTGATGGCAGTGCTAAAAAAGATATCACAGTGACCGTTCATGGCACCAATGATGCGCCAATTGCCTCGGCTGAAGTGCGTTTAGCGAATGGCTTAGAAGATAGCAAAATTGTCCTCACCCCAGCACTGCTACTTGCTAACACAACTGATATCGATGATAACGATATTGGCAAATTATCCATTGAGAACCTACACGCCGACCATGGTTCGATATTAATTAATGGCGATGGCACCTTTACCTTTACGCCAGAAAAAGACTATAACGGCGATGTCCATTTTAGCTATGACGTCAAAGATGCCCACGGTGGTGTGACCCACACCGGTGCATCAACAACACTCTCGGCAGTTGGCGATGCTGCGATCTTCGCCGGAGATAAAAGCGGTCAAATAACAGAAGATCGCCACGTACAAGGTGATGCCCAACATACGATATTTGTCACTGGCGTGTTGAATGTTATCGATCCTGATGCCGGTGAAGATCATTTTTACGACACTCGTAATGCCCATGCGATCAGTGATCCCTATGGCGGTCATCTGACCATTGGAAAAGCCGGTGATTGGGCTTATTCGGTTCCCAATGCCAATATTCAGCACTTAGCGGCAGGGCAAGTCGAGCAGGTTCAATATGAAGTAACGACCGCTGGTGGTGATAAACAAATTATTACCATCAATGTGCATGGCACTAATGATAAACCAACAGTTTCTGAAGTTATCGCAGGTGCACATAACATTGATGAAGATGCTGCAAATGCGACCTCTGGGCAAATTATTATCAGCGATGTTGATCATAGCGATCAACATTCTGTCAGTATTGATAGCCAACATCAGCCACAGTATGGTTCTGTTACCTATAATAGCAATACACAAACTTGGGTCTACACACTTAATAACAGCAATAGCCATGTTAATGCTTTAAATAATGGTGAACAATTGACCGATAAGTTTTCTCTATTAGTCGATGATGGACACGGGGGCATTACAACTCAAGAAGTTGAAATGCGCATTGATGGACACAGCGATGTTCCACCAATGCCAACCCTAGTTGCCCCTGCAAAAATTACCGGCAGTGCAGGCAATCAGGACCTGCATGCCTCAATCGGAATTCCTCCAATTATTCACCAAGGAACGCCTACGCCAATGACAGGCTGGGGAATATCAGATCACCACGGAAACTCTCTCACTGCATTACACGGTCAATTTGGTACTTTGCATGTCAATCCTGCAACCGGAGAGTTGAGTTACGATTACCAACAAACTTCATCAGGCGTCGTTAAGACACATACAGGAGGCTCTTACGGTAGTGGTACAGACGAAACCGACTCGTTTGTTTTAACCCTAGGAGGCGATCAAAACTCACAAGTCGCGGTGCACCTACATTTGCACTCGCAATCCGTCCATGGAAACAGCGGACATCACATTGACCAAACCACACTAACTGGCATGGATTTATCGCCAATCGCTCCACCACCTCCTCCAGCACCCGGCATGAGCCAAGCGGATGAACCGGATGCCTCTTTCAGCACCCCTGATGAAGTTACTCTTAATTTTGATGAGGTGACGGCAAACCTAGAACATACAGCGATAGGCGAACACGAACAGCGTTCTGGTGCCCATGCTTACCTAGACGCTCTGGGTATTAATGCTGACTCGCCGTCTATAGATTCACCGTCACACAATGTACCAGTAGCGCATGATATCGATATCATTTTCAGTGATGCCGAGAGTGCTTATGGGGCTGAGCAAACTGACGATGGTATGAGTGATGGGCTGTCTCACCATACCGATAACCCATCTATTGATGATTCTTTACACCATCATAATGACGTTGACGGACTGCCTGACATAGACCCAAATAACTAGAACATCACCCCTTCGGTTAGATAAAAAAAGGAGCACGGCATGTGCTCCTTTTTTATGCAAGCCAGAGTGGAGGACTTTACCTCTCTCCAAACGCCACGCTAACATTGGTATAAATCGGTTTCCATAAGTATTGGAACACCGACTTCTCGCCAGTTGTGATGTCTACTTCACCCGTCATACCCGGCAGTATGGAAAAGCTTTCAGGGTTATCACGGAAGTAAGGCGTATCAACCGACACTACAACTTCATAATAGATCTCGCCACGTTCGCTTTGACTTGTGGTCGGTGAAATACTCTCTACCGCCCCTTTTAAAGCCCCAAAGCGGCTGTAATCAAACGCATCAATCTTGACTCGAGTGGGCTGCCCAACACTCACAAAACCAATATCTCTTGGGGACAAACGTGCTTTGAAGTCAGCGTTCCCTCCGACAGGCACAATTTCAACTACCGTGCCACCCGGCTGAATAACACCACCATCCTGCGTGCTTGGTATGCTTTGCACCAAGCCTTGTAGCGGTGACACTAACATAGTGTTCGTCAATTTAGCTTGGCTTGAACGAACTCTAGCATTCAATGCTGATAAGTCAGATACGGCTTTAGAACGATCATCGCTCACTTTAGCTTTCGCTTCCGCCAGAAGCTGTATGATTTTTTGGTCATTACTGTCAGCTTGTCTAATCAATACCGACTTCTTACCACGAGCTTCTTCGATTTTCTGTTCGATACTGGCCAATTTTTGTCGCATTTCAAGCACACGTAAACGTGAAATGTTACCCGCTTTATAACCCTTCTCCAGTATGTTCAACTCTTGCTTAGTCGCATTTAACTCTTTCTCATAACTCGGCAAGGCCTTTTCTACGCTACGAAGCTGCTCTGCAATTTGCTCGCTCTCTTTCTCAAGCACCACACGCTTTTGGAAGTAGAGGGCTTTTTGCGCGTTCAGCTGCGCTTTTTGCTGGCTGACGATCTCTGGGTAATCGACCTCAAACTCAGCAAGGTTAGGCTCACGTTGCTCAAGCAACGCATTCATACGTTCCACACTGGCTAGAAGCGTCACTTGTTGGGACTTTAGCTCTTCAAGGGCGGTACGCTGGAAAGTGGCATCAAACTCAACAAGCGGCTGGCCTTTCTCTACCAACTGGCCTTCTTTAACAAGAATTTGCTTTAACTTACCGCCAATCGCACTTTGTAATACTTGCTTCTCGCCTTCCGGAATCACAGCACCTTTGGCTTTGGCGATTTCATCAACTTGAGTGACTACAGACCAAGTGGCAAAAGCAATAACACATAAGGCAACCGACCATGTGGCCAGCGCCAATGTACGAGCCGTATTTTGTGATTCAACAAGCTCACCGTAGCGCTTGCCCTTCTCGATAGATTGTTTAGTCATTAGCGACTCCTTGCTTAGACTCTGATTGTTCTTGTTGGGCTGCATTTTGTTGAGCAGACGCCTCTTGAGTTGACGGCTGTAGCTCTTGAGATAACGGTTGCTCAGATAACTGCGGTTCTTGAGAAGCTTGAGGCTCTGAAGGCTGTTCCTGCTTCGAAGACTGCTCCGGCTCTAATGGACCGGCATAAACCACTGCACCTTCATTTAATACCACCACTTTATCGGCAAGCTTGATTAAATCCGGATCGTGGGACGTGTAAATCACCGTTGCTTTTCCTTTTTTCAACTGCACAAACTCACCAAATATACGTTTAGCATTTGGGTGAGCATCAGGCACAGGATTATCCATTAAGAACATTGGGTAGTCATAAACCAGCGCTTTTGCATCAATTAGGATCTGCGCGACGCTGCCAGACAACATGTCAAAAAGGCTGTCCGGCTGAATACTGCTGATGGAAGTATCGAGCCCACCTGATAATGTCTCGAACCAACGCTTTCCGCCGACCATTTCAATTGCAGAGATCATTTTCTGATCTTCGACTTTGTGACCGTCGTTTAGCCACTCTCGAATACTCAGCGTAAGCAAATCAGGATATGCGGCTCGAATGAAACACCAGTGGCGATAAAGCTGCGGGTCGTATTGAACGAGGTTAACGCCTTCAAGCTCGACCATGCCATTTTGGATAGGCTGCAAGCCAGACAGCACTTCAATTAATGTTGATTTACCGCTCCCAGAAGGGCCGGTAATCGCGACAACTTCACCGGCTTCAATATCAAAACTCACACCATTCAAAGCGGGGCGACTCTGTTTGGGATAGCGCAGCGTCACTTGGTCTAATTTCAAGTTAGGCGCTACCACGGGTAACGGGTGATGCTGGTAACTGAATTCACGCTCAGACGGCTGAGACAAAATACGGTTCACTTGCAGCTTGGATTGATTAAAGCTATTAAAACGCATCGCGCTGTTTGCCAACACCTGAGCAGGACCCGTCACCTTAGATATCAACATCATTGAAGCAATCAAACCACCGGGCGTCATCACTTGTTCAAAAATAAGTCCTATGCCTAACCCCATCACGGCGAGTGTCGAGCCCACACCAATGAAATAGTAAATCGAGGTGTACCGACTCTGGAGAACCGATTGATTAAAGGTCACTGTTGAAGCAAGAAGATTGGCTTTTTTGAAACGTTGAATCCAGTGCTCTGAGAATCCAGCACTGCGAATAAAGGCAAGCTTGGATGACAGCTCATTAGTCATGTTTTGACGATTCGTACCTGCGACTGTCGATTGCATCGAGCGCTTGCTGCTAGAGCGTATCGAGCGTTTTGCTAGCAAGTAATAAAGGATTAAAGAGACGACTGGAACCAGTACCAACCATCCGCCTAAAACTCCTATCGCTAGTACAAAAATTAGAATGAATGGTAGGTCAAATAACGCATTTCCTAATGGCCCCGATAGCACACCTGAAATACGCTCTGACAACATCACTTGGTTTTGCTGACTAGAAGAAGCTGTTTGCTGATTTTGAGCATAGCTATTACGAAGCAGACGCTGCACGAGGGATTGAGAAATCTCACGACTTACTCGGTTGGAAACTGAAGCAAACACTCGGCTACGTAATGTTCTCAACCAACCCATCATCACAAACAACAACGCCGCGCCAATGGCGATACCTTGCAACTCATGCCCTGCATCACCACCAATCACATGGTCATAAATCGACATCGTGATGAAGGGAACAGCAAGCGCAAATAAGTTAGTGATAAAGCTGACCAATAACAATTTAGGAATGATGGGGCGAAACGCATGTAACCTTTCACCAACCCAATCAGGAGAGGCCTTCTCTAATGGTGGCCCTTCGATAACAATACAAAACTGAGGGACATCGGTGATGTCGTCATTGGCATTAAAGGCAACAAATTGTTTGGATTCTAAATGACCAGAGACCAGCTCATTTTCACCAAGCACCAGTAAGACCAATTTATGTTCACCAACTTCATCTAGGTTGGCAACCAAGCGATAAGGCAGTGCAAGCCTGTCGAACAAGGCAAACATATCGTCGATTGATTCAATGCCATTTTCATCGACCCATTGATGTGCGAACAACTGGATATTAGCATTAACTTCCAACTGCTTAAGAACGGAAAGGCTCTCGGTTTCTAAATGATTCATCACCTCTTGTCGACCGCTGGTATCTGCACGGTTGTTCGTACCTGAAGGGTTACCAATATCTAAACGATTCATACGACGGCCTCCTGATTGCTCTCGCTGTCGACCGTAATAGCTCGACTTTCCACTGTAATGATTCGATTAGCAAATTCGCGAAGCTTCGAATGGTAGCTCACCATCAGTATCGTGCGTCCTGCCGTTACTTCTTCTTCCAACACCTTAGCTAGATTCCCAAGGGCGTCTAAATCAAGTGAAGAATCCGGCCTTTCCAACATGATTATGGGTTTATCACTTGCCAATTGAGCCGCGATATTGAGCATTTTCACGTTACCCATACTCAACAAAGAAGCACTCGTATGGCCAATTTGTGTCTCTAGTCCATCGGGTAATCGAGTAATCTCTTTGGTTAAACCCAAACGCTTTGCATAGTCACTGGCGCTTTGCGTTTTCTCAGGGTCAAACCCGCACAAGTTGTCGAGAATAGTACCCGACACCAACTGCCCTTTAACGCCACAGTAGGCAGCAATATTGGTTACGGATGCGATTGAAACTGCAGCTCCGTTAATGAAGCACTCACCCGCTTTTAGATCATCAATACCTGCAATCGACGACAATAAATGACTGTTGGTGTGGCGATCCTCACTCTCTAACAAAACCAACTCACCTTTATTCAGTGTGACATCTACATGAGAGAGTTCACCATATCTTTCAACGGTCGCTTGCTTGATTTCCAACGTCTCAAAGTCAGATAAGTGGTTCTCAACTTGCTCAGAATCTGAAGATTCCGATAATGATAAGTCACTCAATTTTTCTATTGCCTGATTGGCACTGTGTATTGAATTAAGCTTGATTCTAACCCCAACCAGAGCACTCAAAGGCGCAACCGCTCTGCCCGATAAGATAGAACATGCCGCCAAGCCACCAGTAGTTAACTGACCATCCAACACCCACAAGCTCCCCGTAATTACGAGTAAAACTGACGTGGCTAATGCGGCAAGCTGAATACATTCTTGGGCAAAGGCGTTCTGTTCTTCTTCTCTCGCTTTAGACTGAGAGCGAACGTTATTGAGGGATTTAAACTGATTGAAGATTCGAGACTCAACAGCCTGACGTTTGATTCCTTGAATGGTTTGGCTCAGTAAAATCAAGAACGCTTTTCGCTCCTGCTCATCTTGGGAAGCTTCTTCACTTAAGCTTTTAACGCGAATAGAAGATAACCAAACGATTCCGAGAGTAATCAGCCAAACTGCCAAAGGTATCGCCACTAGCTCACCGCCGATGTAAGCCACCAAGCCCAAGAAGATCAAGGCAAAAGGCAAATCAATAAAGCCTGCAATCACACCACCGGAATACCAATCTTTGACTTTGGATACAGAACCAAGCCCCTCTTCCACGCCGCCAACACCAATGTGGCGGAGATGGCCTGATGAAGCCGTTGTTACTCTTTCAACCAAAGTTTGATAGGTCGCTTTCTCGGTATTGCTGGCCGCGGCTGACAAAAGCCAAGTACGCACAAACCGGATCAATGCTTCCATGGCAACAGCCAACGCTGCACCCGCCAACAACAAAGTGGCAGTACCGTAACTTTGGTTAGGTAAAATACGATCGTAAATTTGCAAAACCGTTAACGGAACGGCGAGAGAGAGAAGATTTATGAGTAAAGAAGGCAGTAAGACTTTCCCCACCACCCCTTTGTTTTTCATTGAACTTGCGGGCATACACAATCCTTATCCATGCTTATGAAATAAGATTGGTACACCATGTTGAGTATTGCAAGGTAACGGACTGATTTAACGTGTTTTTCAATATAAATATGACACAGATCTTTCTACACAAATCTGTGGCTATACCCGTACCTTAAAAACGCTCCTTACAAACGCTCGTTACAAGTGCTCCTTACAAGTGCTCCTTACAAACAATTGTCGTAATCCGTTATCGCCTGCTTTAACTTTGAAAAGTCTGAGTTACATAAATACGGTTTCAGCGCTTCAAATTTATCTGAGGGCCACTCGTATATTTTGAATGACATGAGTTCGTCAATAACGGACTCATCAAAGCGGTATTTGACGACTTTAGCTGGAGAACCACCGACAATGCTGTATGGAGCGACGTCTTTAGTCACCACACTATTCGCTGCAACCACAGCGCCTTCGCCAATCGTCACACCGGGCATCACCATCGCTCTCATGCCTAACCACACACCATCTTCAATGTGAGTGTCACCTTTGCCAATGTAGGCATCGTCGATTACATCCATAAATGGATACAGCGAAAACCAATCAACTCTGTGGGTATGGTTGCCACCCATTAAAATCACAACCTCTGCGCCAATGCAGACATAATCGCCGATATGGAGTTCGTCGATTTCCCATCGAGGCTCCCACTGGCGGCTGACTTCGTCGCCATGTAAATAACGGACGACAGATTGCTCGAACCCATTATCCCAGCAATCGCTGTAATAACTGTGTTGACCTTTTACGTGAATATTGGGGTTGGTTACGACTTCATGCAGCAACTCGAATTTGGACCAATGCTTCTTTTGCATTTTTACCTCTGAATGATCTATTAAGTTTTATTCGTTAACTATCAAAATGTTCGACGATGCAAATCCAAGGTGCACAAACTAACGCCCTATAAACACAGGGTTCACTGGGATGAATAGTGAGTATCACGCTTAAATCATAGCAATATCGCTAAAACTAAAGAGACGTCAGTGGATTCGAGGTTGCTTAAGAAGAGGAAGTAGTTTCAAAGTTTGCTCAGTTTTTATCGATAACTTGGTTGGATAATTTACAGGCGTAGTGTAACTGTTTAGTCGCGCCAATTTGACAGGAAGATGTGATTAATAAGGTTTCAAATTTCGTTTCGTGGAATACGGAATGAACAAAAGCCTGTGCGATTACACAGGCTCAAACTTAGACTCAGCTATAAACTTCGGAGCTCGCTTGGAGCTGGGCTCAGCGACTACATGCGTGCAAGCTGTACTTTTCTGTCTTTATTCACCACGCACAAGTTACCGCGCTTAGTACGACACTTAGAGCATCGTTCGCATTCAACAGGGCTTCTATCCCCTTCCTTCCAACGCTTCACTAAATGGGGTTCAGAAAGCAGCGGTCTTGAAAGCGCGAAGTACTCAATGCCCGTGTTGTTTGCAATCGCTTCGATAGCATCAAAATCCGTTAGACCACCAACCGTGATCACTGGGATATTAACGTCTTGGCTAATCGCGTGACCATACTCATGGAAGTAGCCTTCAGCTTGAATGGTAAAACCATCGTGCGACTCGCCAATCATAGTGTCTGCTTTGCCATGAATATTGCCTGACACGACAATGCCATCCACACCCACTTGTTCAAGCTTTTTACAGACAATACGTGTTTCCTCAAAGGTGACGCCACCTTCAAAAAACTCGGATGCCGTGAGCTTAACCAAGATAGGGAAATCATCACCCACCAGCTTACGTGTCGCGGTATAGATCTCTAACAAAAATCTCATGCGGTTTTCTAAGCTACCGCCGTATTCATCTTCACGTTGGTTGTAATAAGGGCTTAGAAATTGGTTAATCAGGTAAGTGTGAGCGGCATGAATTTCAACGCCATCAAAGCCTGACTTCTGTGCTCTCAAAGACGCTTGAGCAAACGCATCAACAATGTAGTCGATCTCGTCTTTGGTCATCGCTTTGCCTAGAGTTTGAGTTCCTTTTTCTGGAACCTCACTTGGTGCGTAGATTACTCGCTCGCCAAGGTCATGCGTGGTTTTGGTGCCACCATAAGCCAACTGCATCACGATTTTAGAGTCGTTGTCGTGCACCAGTTGAGTCAGCTTTTGATACTCTTCAATGAATGAGTCGTTATACATACCCATCATGCCTGCATTCGGCTTTTCTTCTTCAACAATGTTCGCGTAGCCCGTCACGATCAGGCCGACTTCACCTTGAGCCAACTCTTCATAGATAGCGTACAGTTTATCTGTCATATGCCCATCTTCGGTGGCCATATTTTCCCACGTTGCACTTCTCATGAAGCGATTCTTTAGTGTCATCTTGCCAATGTGGGTTTCTGTAAACAAAGTGCTCAAGTGTCTTCCTCTCAAAATCGTGTTACGCAAGTTACCCATTAAGCATGGGCACTGATTCAGGCGGATACTACAGAGAATAAGGCAGCGAAAACTTAATCTAGATTAAGAGAGCGGCACTCTCATGTGAGAAAG
This sequence comes from Vibrio sp. 10N.222.55.A1, assembly GCF_041473835.1. Lineage (NCBI taxonomy): Bacteria > Pseudomonadati > Pseudomonadota > Gammaproteobacteria > Vibrionales > Vibrionaceae > Vibrio > Vibrio sp. 10N.222.55.A1. The sequence goes on from NZ_JBFRSX010000006.1 coordinate 13,082, forward strand.
ATATAGAAAGCATCAAAAAGAGATAAAAAAGATTGGAGAAATGGTAACAAAAGAAAGTCGCTAAGTTTTAATAAGCGACTTTGTTCAATTTAATCTGGACTAAGTCAATGGTTCTTACGAGAGGTGTCCACCTGCGAATTTCTGCCTGCTAACAGTTATTTGAACTCATAGGTGTAAGACGCGCCAACACTGTTATTTTCACCGAAATCGTCCTCAGCAAAAATAGTGAAGAAGTTGAATGATTGAGCGTCACTCAACTTGTAGCTAGCACCGACGCCTGCCCAATACCCTGAATAATCATCAGACCCCATTGAACCGCCACCGAAGCCCATAATCGACCACTCATCCGTAATCGTTTTTAAACCAAAGGCACCAATGTAGCCACCATGTGTTGAACTCGGCATCAATACATAATCAGAGCCAACGTTATCATCATCGAAAACCGCCACTTCGCCATCATTATAACTGTAGCCAGCCATAGGGAAGATTTGCCAACCGAACGGCTCAATGTCGAAATAACTCAGTGGTATAAACGTACCAATACTGTAGTTGTTCTTATAAGCATCGTTGTCGTATTCAGAGCGGCTAAAGTTGAAATTGACGATCCCCATAGGCAACAACCATGAACCGCCTACTCGCCACTCTTCACCGTCAGCATTAACACGAGCGTTGATCATTCGCGCTTCATCAAGCCCAATAGACCCAGAGAACTGCAGATCTTCGTTATAAGCAACGCCAGCTTTGGTTACGATTTTAGTCGGATCATCAGGGTGCTTCTCTTCAGCAAAAGCACCCGTTGAAAATAAAGACACTAAAGTAATGATTAGTAGATTACGTAATGTCATTAGAAGGTCGCGCTAACACCAACAAAGTGGATACGGCCATCGAACGAACCATTCAACAGATTAACTTGACCAAATCGACCATATCGATCCATCTCAACTGAACCCAAATCAGCGTATTCATAGAACACATCAATTAAGATGTCGTCCCAGTAGGTAGATGCGCCAACTGAGTAGCGGTACTGTTCACCCACAGGAAGGTCAACCCATTGCATTGACGGATCGTCTTGCGGAGAAGTTTCGTAAGAGAAGCCAGCTTTCAAACGCCAGTCTGAATTCAATTGATAATCCGCACCTACCGCAAATTTCCAAACGTCATCCCAGTCACGCTCAATCGGAACACCATTAATTGGACTTCCTGCTATTCCAAAATCAAGAACGGTTGTATCCCATTCACTCCAACGGTGGAACTGAATACTAGCAAGCAGGTCAAGTTGAGAGTTCAAAGCATAGCTCGCACTGACATCGATGATTTCAGGTAAAGCAATATCAGTTGATAATGAATTCAATACGCCTTGGTTAATAACGCCATTTACATCATTGTTAAACTCATGCTCTAGCTTAGAACGGTAACTTGCGCCCAGCTTAAGTTTATCTGTCGGTGTGTACATTACGCCAAGGTTATAGCCGTATGCCCAGTCAGTATCTTGCTTCGCAGTAAGCATTGACGTTGTTTGTTGGAATGCAGCCCAACTGAATTGCACACCCGCGCCTACTGACCATTGGTCATTCAGCTTATAACTCAGTGATGGGTTCACTTGCATTGCAGTAAGAGTGATATCTTCTAGAAGTGCAGCACCCGCCCAATCACTGCCGTAATCAAGGCTAGAGCCGCCAACAGCGCCAAGCGCGATACCAAGGTGTAATTTGTCTGTGACTTGATGAGCGTGGAAGGCACCAAATGACGGCATTACGGAATGAGCTTTACCATCTGGATTACCACCGTTATCTTGATACTTCATTTCAAGATCGAATGCCATGGTGTTGATGGTCGTTTTGCTTTCGCCCATGTGAGACATAGTGGCAGGGTTTGTCCACATCGCCGCTGCAGATCGAGTGTAAACACCGTCGCCAGCACCAGTAGTACCAGCGTTGGCAACGACAGCTTCTTGCAAAAACAGGCCACTTGCGAATGCATTTAAGCTCGTAAAAATTGCAGTGGCAGCTAGAGAGTAAGTAAAAGTTTTGTTCATCAGAGCGCTCATTTAGCCTTAGACATTAAATTGCTCTAAGGTTACCGCAAAGCCCCATAAACAAAGGGAATATCGATTATTCCTGTACAAACATTATTTGAACTTTCTTGCTAAGTAAGAGCGTGGCTTGTCAGGATGAATTTCACGCTGTGCTGCTATCGCTCGGTTCTTACCTAACCCTACTTTGATCTGATACCAAGTTTCGTAGAACACAGCCATTCCGGGACTTGACCACCAAATCTTGTTGTAGAGTTTCTTATTAGCAGCGACGACATCTGGCGACCGATTCGCACACTCAAGTGCCAACGCATAGGCTTCAGCGTAAGGATCTTCGGCAATCTTGGTCACCAACCCATATTCTTTAGCGGTTTCACAGTCGACCACTTTGGCCGTCATCGCCATTTCAAGGGTGTGATCTTTACGCATCAGCTCTCTAAAAGCGATAGCGCCTCCCATGTCTGGAATCAGACCCCACTTTGCTTCCAATATAGAGAAGTTCGCATCCGGGCTAGCAATTCTAAAATCACCCCCACTGACCAATTGCAGGCCGCCTCCCCAACAACGACCATGAATCGCAAAAATGACAGGGCATGGAATATCTCGCCAACCCAATGAAAAGCGTTGTGCAGCGTTAGGCAATGTCGGTAGCCATTTAAACAAGAGCTTCATCGCCCCAGATTTACTGGTTAATAGGGACTTAACATCAAGCCCTGAACAAAAATCAGAACCCTCACCTTTTACTATTACGGCACGAATCTCGGTGTTCTTTTTCAGCTGAGTCACCATGTTATTCACGCCTTGAAACATTGCCATATCAATAGCATTGAGCTTATCGGGTCGATTCAACACAACCGTCGCAATTTGGTTTTTATCGATAGAACAAGTAATACGATCGAGGTTTGGCATGGTGGCTACCTTATCAGTGGTCAGACCTTTAGGTTATACATTTTATTAACATATGCCAAACTTGCACATTAAGAAGCGAGACCTGTGTTGCTTAACGTCTTTCCCTTTACACAAACGACATCAACAAAAAAGCAGTGATGGATCGCTCCATTCACTGCTTTTCATCCGTAGCTTTTATCGCCAATGGCTTTGATTGCCAGTAGCTTTGATTAGCAATGGGTTTCGGTCATGAGCAAAACCTATGTTCTTCGAGATTTCAGTAGCAAGAAGATAAAGTAGCTGCCAGCAATAATGGAAACTAACGTCCCTGCCGCAAGCTGCGCTCGGAACACTACCACTTGCCCTAAGCAGTCAGAAAATAGCATATATTCTGGTAACTTAAACCAAAGCGCTGAACATTAAAAAGGCCATTGAAATTCATCATTTCAATGGCCTTCTCGTTCCTACTAGCCAGGCAGCTAGCTAATTACCTAAGCAACTAACTGAGCTGAGACTCTCTCGCTTCTTGGCTACTGAAACCACGCAAAATGTTAAACAGGGTAATCAATGTGAACAGCATGATAACGAGCGATAAATGCCACGCTTCCCCTAACCCTAACTGAACCAGGCCCATACTCACCATTGAAGACACCACCATCTGCCCGCCACCAGACATCGCAGCCGCCGCGCCAGCGTTCTTCTTATAAGGCAACATCACTAACGCCTGAGCACAAGGTAACGCAATACCATTACCAAGGATCATCAAGAACTGGCCAAGCATGAGATACAAAGGTTCGAGTGGACAGAAGAACAGCCACAAGGCCGCAGCAACGTGCAATACAGGTGTGCATAACAGAGTTTTCTTGTTACCCAGCATAGGGCGAATACGGTTACATAAGCCTGTTCCGCCAAGCATGCCTAATGCTGGAATCACCGCCCACATCGCGTATTCATCTGACGTCATACCAATCTGGTTTTGCATGATAAATGGCATCACCGACACAGTGGTGATCATCAAGCTAAAGTTAAGCCAACCGATACTCGCAAAGCTCATAAAATAACGAGAAGTGAGTAGCTCTTTATATTGAGAAACCATTTTATTCGGTGAAGGGATCGCCGAAACCTGAGTGACAGTTTCTTTAAACTTGAACGCCAATACACCCCAAGCCAATGAGACATAGCCAAGTAGCGAGATAAACACCATGCTCCAGCCAAAATGGAAGTTAATGAATCCACCGATAACGGGCGCGATCAAAGGTGTTATAGACGCAACCATAGCAATGTAAGACATCGCCAAAGGCAAGTCTGCCCCACTGAATCTGTCTCGCGTAGAAGCACGAGCAAGTACCGCGCAACAACCGGTTCCTAAGCCTTGCAGGAATCGCCCCATCACCATGCTAGTAAACGAATGGCTGAAGAAGATGATCATCAATAACCCAAGCATGGCAATCAACAAACCGCTTAGCAGTACCTTCTTGCGTCCCAAAGCATCGGAAATAGGGCCATAAATAAACTGGGAAGGGCCAAAGCCTAATAAATACACACTCACCAAAAGCTGGGCTTGCTCTAGCGAGACATCAAAGTCTTTGGCGATCCAAGGTAAAGAAGGAAACACCAAGCCCATACTGAGCTGGCCGATACTGATGACCAAACACGCAAGTAAGATCGATTTAAAATCAAATCCACGACTCATCGTTTAATACGTCCATTTGAATAAAAATCGTGCGTATCTAACTCACAACATAAAAACTGAGAAAATAGCGAAAATGCTGCTGGTGAGTTGTTCATAATGCTCCGACGGGATCAAATAGAGAAAGGCACAGTAAACATACGTGAGCTTGTATAATCATACAATAGGCGTTCAACTAAATATGTGAATAGTCACTTTTCAGCAACCTCGGCTTTCCGCCAATCGGTCACAAGCGCTAGACTAACACTAGATGCTCATAATCAAGGGATTTCAATGAACACTCATCACCGTATTTTTTCATGTGCTTTGGCGCTGCTTGCCTCTGGTCCTATAACGTCAGCCTTTGCATGGCAGGCAGAGAAGATCACCGACGGACTCGTGATCCCTTGGGGGCTGGCTTATGTCAACGATAAGTCCATGTTAGTCACAGAAAAATCAGGCGTCATTAAACATGTCGATTTAAAAACAGGCGATCAAAACACACTGTTCAGGCTGCCCAATGTATGGGCGAAAGGCCAAGGTGGATTATTGGATATCGCACTCTCCCCTTTTGAAAACGGAAAGCTCTACGTCACTTACAGTAAAGACGTCGATAGAGAAGGCGTAACGACACTGGCTTCTGCTAATTACAGCAATAATGAAGTCACCAATTGGACAGATGTGTTTGTATCTAAATCTAGAACGGACACCGGACGTCACTTTGGTAGCCGTATCACCTTTGATGATAGCCACCTGTATTTTTCAATCGGCGACCGTGGTGATCGAGACAACGGCCAAGACACCATGACTCACGCCGGATCAATATTACGACTGAATGCCGATGGAAGCACACCAAGCGATAACCCATTCACGGATAACAACAAAGTGCTCAATGAAATTTGGAGCTTTGGCCATCGTAATCCACAAGGTCTGTATTACGATTTCCCGACTCAAAAGCTTTGGTCGATTGAACACGGCCCTCGCGGTGGTGATGAAATTAACCTAATAAAAGCGGGTGCCAACTATGGGTGGCCTGTCACCTCACACGGAAAAGAGTATTGGGGCCCTATCAGCGTTGGCGAATCGGAAACCAAAGATGGTATTGAAGCGCCAAAAAAAGTCTATGTTCCTTCAATCGCTCCGGGCAGTTTGCTTGTTTACCAAGGAGACAAATACCCAGAGCTGAAAGGCAAACTGCTGGCTGGCGCACTAAAACTTACTCACATCAATATTGTGACAGTCAATGAACAAGGTGAGGCAATCGAGGAAGAACGCATTTTAGAGGACTTGGGCGAAAGGATAAGAGACATCGAAACTTCACCAAACGGAGACATCTTCTTCAGCACTGATAATGGCAACCTGTACCGCTTGAAAAAGTAGCCGAGACCTCGTTCAAGTAAAGGCACTTACCTTACAACGACATTTATAAATATAAGCCGTTAAAAGTGGGCTCAACGCCCAGTTAGCGGCTTTAAATTTGCAAAAATGAATGCGCTAAAACAGTGCATTTACTCCAAATTCGTCATCAATTTCGACCACCTTTTTCACAAAAACTACAACAAATCACCATACAACTGTAACTCCATGATATTTAAGGAATGCAAAGTTTGACTACCCCCAAGTTTCTGCAACCTTTCCCTATGTATTCGATTGACTATCCCCTGATTTGATTTAGACTCGTTCCCGGCTAGAAAGAAAGTTCTTTGTATATAAACATTTCGTTGGATTACTAGTAACCCCGTTGTGTTGTACGCAATAGCAATAAACTTTTCCGCGCTATCAGTGCCACAATTGGCTCAAAATAAAAATTTAATTTTAGGATATCATCATGTCTAACACAGTTACTGGTACAGTAAAATGGTTCAACGAAACTAAAGGCTTCGGCTTCATTCAACAAGAAAACGGCCCAGACGTATTCGCACACTTCTCTGCTATCACTGGCGACGGTTTCAAAACTCTTGCTGAAGGCCAAAAAGTTGAGTTCGTAGTATCTCAAGGTCAAAAAGGCCCACAAGCTGACAGCATCAAAGTACTTTAATTTAGTATTTTAAAGCTTTCTAAAAATAGCCAGCCTCTGCTGGCTATTTTTTTACCCGCTATTCAGAGATTTAAGGTAATATTCCCCTTCACTATTTCTACCTAAGACACCCTCTCAATGGCTCTTAAACCGACAATCTACAAGTTTCGTATCTCTTTAACCGATATGAATCGCGACTATTACGACTCTTTCAATCTAACGGTTGCACAACACCCTTCTGAAACAGAACAGCGAATGATGGCTCGAATCATGGCTTTCTGTATCAATGCGTCTCCTGAACTTGAGTTCACTAAAGGGTTGTCTAGCATTGAAGAACCCGATTTATGGCAGAAGTCGTTAGACGATCAAATCCTAGAATGGGTTGATGTAGGCGAACCTGATCCAGAGCGTGTTAAGAAGGCAACTCGCCTATCTAAATCAGTACGCGTATTCAGCTTCAACACTAAATCAAACGTTTGGTGGGAGCAGAACAAAGGTAAATTCGGCTACCTAAAAGCTCAGATCGTTCGTCTAGACAACGATGGTATTGAGCAGCTAGCAGCGATGACACAACGTACGATGGATCTTTCAGTCATGCTGACGGGTAACTCTGCTTTCATTAACAGCGATACTCAATCGGCAGAAGTAACGTGGGAAGAGCTACAGAGTAATGACTGAGCGTCCAACCCCGAATAGTTCGCAAACAGAAGCTAGCCTGCAAGAAGAAGCCAAGCAGCAAGCCGACGCGCAGCAAGAAATCAAAGCCAAACAACAAGCTAGAACCAAGCTTCACCAGTGTTTAAAAGAAGCAGGTTTAGGTTCAGTCAAAGCGCTCTCGACAGGCTACGAGAAAGAGCTGTCGTCATTTATTGATGAAAACCACGCTTTGTTTAAACACGCTTGCGAGAACAAGCCGGAGAACTCTGCACGTCAGACGTTGCTTGGCTTGCTAACCAAGGAACATATCGATGCAAGCTATCGCTTTGAAAGCTATAAAGAAGCGAATGAGACGATGCAAAATGTATTCGATAATACTGTGGGCACTGAGCACAGTGACAAGTTTCAAAACTCTAACGCTCAACAGTTAAAACTAGTCACGCATTTGTGGTTGTTCATTCAAGGACGACTAGGAATGGATTACAGCCTAGCCAATGATCACGCAGCTGTAGCCGCTACGCTATTGTCTCGTATATCGAGAAGCAGTGATGATGAGATTCGCGTAGAGTTCATGGCCAGTTTTTACGATGGTTTGAACATCTATCAAGCCGAGAACAAGCCATCAGGTATTGTTCACCACTTAAAGCGTTTGTTTAACCTTTCTTAAGCACTCCCACCAGCGACTGATTCTAGTTACGCTCTATATGCTTTCAACAAACGTTAAGATATAGAGCGTGCTTTTTCTGCTTGGCCGCAACAGATTCCCTATTACGTTCATTCCTCACTTTAGGGAATGGCGAAAGTGAATAAGTCGCTCATTCTTCACTTTAGGGAATAACAGCATTCTCAGCCATTACAGTTGACTTCATTGCAGGCGTAAAAAAGCCCCGCATAAAGCGAGGCTTAGAATATTTTCAACGAACTTCAATTTACAAAGGCTAAATCACGTGCATCCAATAACGAAACGTATTAACGCAGGCCGTGTAAGAATTCGTGGCGCGTTGCTGGGTTTGATCTGAAGATACCGCCCAGAGCTGTTGTTGTCGTTTCGCTAGTCGCGTCCATTACACCGCGTGATTTCACGCAGTAGTGAACCGCATCCATGGTTACAGCAACGTCATCAGTTTCGAGTAGCGTTTGCAGTGCAACAAGGATCTGCTGCGTCATACGCTCTTGAACTTGTGGGCGCTGAGCAAAGAATCGAACAATACGGTTAATCTTTGAAAGGCCGATGATTTTCCCACGAGGGATATAAGCGACCGCAGTCTTACCATCAATCGTCACTAAGTGGTGCTCACAAGTACTGGTCACGGTAATGTCTTTTACTCGTACCATCTCACGAACGCCCATCTTGTTTTCGATTACCGTAATTTTAGGGAAATTGGCGTAATCCAAACCAGAGAAAATTTCATCCACGTACATTTTAGCAATACGTTGCGGTGTTTCTTCCAGACTATCGTCCGTAAGATCAAGTTCAAGGAGAGTGAGAATCTCACGCATATGGTGTTCGATTCGTTCCTTTTTCTCTTCTCGGCTAACCTGGTTTGGACTCATTGGTGTCTCTAAACCACGGCTTGCTAGCGCATCTTTAACCAACTTCGCTGATTCGCTAAGACCTGACATTGAACTTCCTCTTTTATTACCCCTTCTGGATGGCAAACAAGGATACTCGGAATTTTGAATAAATACACCCATATTTTAAGGGAGGTCATTATTTACGGGGCTTAAACTGTGCTAGAGTGGCTAGAATTTCGTTGGCGAACCAGGTGTTCTGATCATTATTTAACCACCATTGCCAATCACAAAATCAAAACAATAACGATCAAAGGATTTCAATTATGGGCTGTTGCGACGCTCCGGGCTTGATGCCAATTGAAGAAGCACTAGATAAGCTGCTATCGCCAATTCAACCTATTCGAACGACCTTATCACTGCCATTGGCAGAAGCATTGGGTTACGTACTTGCTGAAGATATTCTATCCCCTATTTTCGTACCTCCTTTTGATAACTCAGCAATGGACGGCTATGCACTGCGCTTAGCAGACCTAGAGAACGGTAAAGTGCTGCCTTTAGCGGGCAAGTCCTTTGCAGGTCAACCATTTGAAGGTGAATGGCCAGCAAACACCTGTATTCGCATTATGACTGGCGCAAAGCTCCCGGAAGGTTGTGACGTCGTAATCATGCAAGAAAACACTGCTGAAACTGACGCTGGCATTGAGATTCAGCAAGACGACATCAAGCTGAACAATAACATTCGCCCTACCGGTGACGACATCAAGCAAGGCGATATCGTTCTTAGCCGTGGCGAACGTTTAACACCTCGTGACATTCCAATGATTGCTTCGCTCGGTGTGAGTCATGTAACTGTGGCACACAAACCTAAAGTCGCTTTCTTCTCTACTGGCGATGAGCTCAAGCCATTAGGTCAGCCTCTTGAAGATGGTCAGATCTACGACAGCAACCGCTACGGTATCAAACCACTGATTGAAGCGTTTGGTTGCGAAGCAATTGACCTAGGTATTATTCCTGATTGCCCTGCAACGCTTAAAGAAACCTTTGTAAAAGCGCAAGAACTGGCAGACGTAGTTGTCACTTCTGGTGGCGTAAGTGTCGGCGAAGCTGATTACACCAAAGACATTCTTGAAGAGCTTGGCGAAATCGGCTTTTGGAAACTAGCAATCAAGCCAGGTAAACCATTCGCATTTGGTGAGCTAGACAACGCTTGGTTCTGTGGCCTACCGGGTAACCCAGTATCAGCAATGATGACTATGTATGTGTTAGTTCAGCCTATGCTGGCTAAATTAGCTGGTCACACAGCATGGACAGCACCAGAGTCGATTCCTGCTATCACTAAATCTGCATTCAAAAAAGGCCCAGGCCGTACTGATTACCAACGTGGCATCTACTCGATTGAAAACGGTAAGTTTGTAGTAGAAACAACAGGTAATCAAAGCTCCGGCGCTTTCCGCTCAATGAGCTTAGCAAACTGCTTTGTGGTACTAGAGCGCGAACGTGGCCGTGTTGAAGTCGGTGAAACGGTTCAGATTCAACTGTTTAACTCCACGCTTTACTAACGAGGCTTGCTGATGGAAATACTGTCTGACGCAGAGATGCTTCGTTACAATCGCCAGATCATTCTCAAACAGTTTGATTTTGAAGGCCAAGAAGCGCTGAAACAGAGTTCAATCTTAGTGTTAGGTGCAGGTGGTTTAGGCTGTGCCTCTGCTCAATACCTCGCGACTGCGGGAATTGGTAAGCTAACACTGATCGACGATGATATTGTCGAGCTTTCAAACTTGCAGCGACAAGTGCTTCACACCGATGCTGACATTGGTAAGAAGAAGGTCGATTCTGCCGCTGAGTCTTTGCAGGTATTGAACCCTCATCTGACGATTGCAACTGTCGATCACAGGCTTGATGACGAGGCACTAGCAAAGCTCATTGAAGCGCATTCGTTAGTACTTGATGCCAGCGACAACGTTGAAACGCGCAATCAGTTGAACCGCTTATGTTACGCATCAAAAACGCCTCTAGTATCGGGCGCTGCGATTCGCATGGAAGGTCAGATTAGCGTATTCACTTATCAAGATGAAAATGCACCTTGCTACCAGTGCTTGAGCGCTCTATTCGGCAACGCTGCTCTAAGCTGTGTTGAAGCCGGTGTGATGGCACCTGTTGTTGGCATGGTTGGCGCGGCTCAGGCTTTGGAAGCTATCAAGGTTATTGCCGGGTTTGGACAACCAAAGCAAGGCAAGCTTTTGATTCTCGATGCCATGTCTCACAGCTGGCGTGAAATGAATTTAATGAAGATGCCTAATTGTTCGGTGTGTGGATAAGCTAAATCATATCCCCTCTTATCGAAAACTTAAGCCTTGACTATATGTTGGGGCTTTTTTATATCTCAACGTCAGCATCTCAACTCGCTTTATCAATTTGAAATACTCTATGAGAGATTAGTTTCATTTGAGTTCTCATTTTGAGAATACAATAAAAAAATCAGCACCACAAAATATAATCGTTAAAAATCAACGCGTTAAATTTGGCACATAACTTGTAACTATATTTGTACCTTCCATCACAAGGATGTAGATATGAGAATTACAACGTTAAGTTTGCTATTAAGTGCCCCTCTAGTCGCCAACGCAGCGCCATTCGATACCTGCCCTAGTCAAGCATACCTCTTTCAGTCGAAACCCGTTGAAGTTTGGGGTGTAAACCTAGTAACAGGTTCAACCACTCTGTTGGAAGACGATACGGGTATGAACGCCAATATCAATGGTGTCGGTTTCGACTTTCAAGACAGATATATTTATGGCTATGACACCACCAACAAACGTTTAGTGCGTCTTGGTCAAGACTTCCAAGCAGAAGTTATCAATACCAGTGGCTTACCAACCGATCACACTTTCTATGTCGGCGACGTCTATGACCATGTTTACTACTTGTATCGTACAGGTAAGGGACTATTTACTGTTGACCTCTCTCCTTTAGACTCTGATCCGAATGCGACCGTCACGGTCAACAAAATCGCAGGCAGCCCTGCAACTGTAAAACTGACTGATTTTGCTTTCCATCCAAGTGATGGCTCTTTATATGGTATCGACAATAACTCGGGTGGCTTGTACAGCTTCAACCCAACTACAGGTGCAGAAACCTATATTGGTGATACCGGAGAAACAGGGACGTTTGGCGCAGGTTATTTTGATGTGAACGGCTACTACTACGTATCTCGAAATCAAGACGGTAAGATCTACCGTATCAACCTATCCCCAGATAACGCTGCAAACATCGCTGCAGGTGTCGTTCCTGCTGTAGAGTTCGTATCGAATGGCCCTTCTTCGAATCAAAATGATGGTGCTCGCTGTGCGAATGCGCCTGTCGTAGATGAAGATTCCAACATCGACTTCGGTGACGCTCCAGATACCTATCTAACGTTATTAGCAAGTAACGGTCCTCGACATGAACTAGATGGCGTGACTTGGTTAGGTACAGACGCGCCCGACGCCGATCTTGACGGCTACGTAACACCGCAATCGGATGAAAGCGTGGGTATTGATGATGAGTGGGCGAACGGTGGTATCGGTTTTGTAACCGCACTTGAAGCTGGTCTTGATTCAAAAGTGGTGATTGAGGCTTCAACAACCGGTTACCTTTCGGCTTGGATAGATTGGAACCAAGATGGCAGTTTCGATGGCGCCAACGAGCAAGTATTTACCGATTACCTGTTAGATGCGGGTGAAAACGATCTGTTCCTAAATGTCGATATCAACGCTCTGACCGGTACGACGTGGGCTCGCTTTAGATTCAGTCAACAAACCAACCTAAGTTACTTTGGCGGTTCAACCTCTGGTGAGGTGGTCGATATTCAAGTCGATGTTCTTAACGATGGTGCCACTGCTCGTTACTTCCCAAGTGCTTCTGGTTACGCAACGCTCGCGTACGAAGATAACTGGCCTTATAAAGCTGACTACGACATGAACGATGCTGTTCTTATGTATCGTATTACTGAAATCCTTAAAGATGGAAAAGTCGTTAAATCAACTATCGACGGCCGCCTAGCTGCTGTCGGGGCATCGTACAGAAATGGTTTTGCTGTTCGACTTCCTAACCTCGACCCGAGCTTGGTGAGTAGTGGTAGCTCTTACATGAAACACAACGGCGTATTCACTGACCTTGACCTAGAAGATGGACGTAGCGAAGCAATCTTTGTTATCGCCAATGACCTGACAGAAAAAATCAGCACTGGCTGTACCTTCTACCGCACCAGTAATGGATGTAAAGAAGATGAGCAGTTCTCGTTCCAAATTGGTATTACTTTAGCCGGTGACGGTGTGAGTACTGGCAGCTGGACCGATATGCCTTACGACCCGTTCATCTTCGCAACGCCTGGGTATTATCATGGTGAAAACCTACCTCTACATCCAGGACGCAGCTGGGAGGTTCACTTGCCAGACCAAGCTCCAACCGAAGCATTTGATACCACTAACCTCTTTGAAGCTGGTTTAGGCGTCGATGACAGTAATCCATCAACAGGTAAATACTTCAAAACAGTAGAAAACCACCCTTGGGCACTAATAGTGACTTCGGATGACGAATGGGAGTGGCCTTTAGAGTACGTCGATATTGTTACCGCTTACCCAGAGTTTAAAGAATACGCAGAATCCGGCGGTGAAACGAACCAAACATGGTACCAATCACCTGCAGACAACCAACGTTACGAACCATAAGGAGAGACGTTATGACTATTCACACTAAACAATATCGAGACAATCATTGCGTTGATTCAAGTCGCAATCTCTTTGAGGAAAAACGTATGTCTGTACAAAGCACTTGGAACATCAAGAAGTCACTAGCCGTTATTTTAGCTGCAGCGCCATTAGTATTAGCCGGCTGTGGAGGCGGCGGCGGTGGGGGCGGAAGTACATCTACGGCATCACCATCTACACCCTCGACACCTGCAACTCCGTCGAATCCGGTAACAGCAACGACTCCGGTAACAGCAACGCCTTCGCCGTCTCCCGAGACAAGTGCGGTAGCAGCGCAGAGCTATACGATGAGTGATTTGGTGGTACCTGATGGATTTGACTACAACTCTGTTGAACAGTTTGATCTCAACATTGACATCAGCAGCATTTCGACAGACCGTTCTTTTGTGACCGTTTATAGCCGCTTTAGTACAAGAGATGACTCAACCTTGAAGCCGGATTACTCCAGCAAGGTCATTGCGGGCCCACTAGATAACGGTGTGTTCGCCTCCAACTTTGCAGCACCAGTAAACCATGACGCACTCTTGATAGAGATTTGGTTTTACGATGGTCAACCTCCATTGCAACAAGTGGTTTCTAGCGGCGACTCTCAGATTGTCTGGCAGTAAATTGTTTAACAGCAGGTAACTTGTCGTTAGCGAGATCTCTGACGAAACAGAGTCAAAATGGATTGTTTGTAAGTAGGAAGTGAGCAGAAATGCTCACTTTTTTATTTTCGTCGAAGAGCAGTTAATTCAGCTTTCTTAGCGAGTAGCATTCACTTTACCACCAACCTCACTTATATTTTCAACATAACCTTCAAAGACTTACTCTCATGAAACAGTTAAAAATAGGTCTATTTATCTTAATGTGTGGCGTAGGCGTGTTAGTTGCCCTTGCCTATTTCCCGCTAACATCAGAGACGGGGCAACGTATTCAAGCCAAAGTAATTTCGAACACGCTTACTCAATCCTTAGATGGGCACAGGCGTTATCTGACGGTTCAGACAAAAGATAATGACGTATTTCGGCTCTCTATTGCTCCTACCACAGACTGCCCTATTGATTCTGTGGTCGCGCTTGATACATTAAACAATCAAATAACCGGACAAAGCAGTTATCAGTTCATCCACTGTCGAGCTGCACAGTAGCCATCGATGCAACAACGGTATTCGTAAAGCAACTGTATTCGCAAAAGCAACAGTAATCGCTCTACCACTGTATTCGCTAAAACAGTAAGAATCGCTAAAACAACAAGAATGGATATAACAATAATGAATCAGCCACTCATCTCACCACAACAACTTCAACAACGTTTGCTAGCAGAAGACAATATCATCATCCTCGACGCCAGCATCGAGTTTCAAATTCCAAGCGAGTCAGAAAAGATCAAAGGACAAATGATTCCTGGTGCTATTCGTTTTGACTACGACAAAGACTTTTGTAACAAGCACACTCTGCTTCCTCACATGTTTCCGAGCGAAAAACACTTCAACACTCGCACAAAAGAAATTGGCATCAATCAAGACAGTACGATTGTGGTTTACGATAACTCCGGAACCTTCGCTTCTCCTCGTGCGTGGTGGATGTTTATGGCAATGGGACACAACGACGTATTCATCTTAGATGGCGGTTTGCCAGCTTGGATCGAAGCCGGTTACGCGACCGAGACTGACTATCGCACCGAAGTAAAAGCGGGCAATTTTGAAGGCCATATTCAAGACAACTACTTTGTCAGTGCTCAGCAGATTGAAGGTTACTCAACTGACAAGAGCGCAAACATTGTAGATGCTCGTTCTCAAGCTCGTTTCGATTCAGAAGTTCCTGAACCACGTGAAGGCTTGCGTAGTGGCCATATACCGAATTCTATTTGCCTACCATTTGCCCAAGTACTCAAAAACGGCAAGTTAAAGTCCCAAGAAGAGCTTATTGATATCTTTTCAACGCTAGAATTAACGCCTTCTCAACCTATGTTCTTTAGCTGTGGCTCTGGCGTAACAGCTTGCATCATATTATTAGCCGCTAAACTCGCTGGCTATAACGGTGAAATGGGTGTTTACGATGGTTCATGGACGGAATGGGGTGCTAACGACAAACTCCCTATCGCCGTGACTAAAAAGTAATTCAACTTCGCTTAATGCAACTATTAGAATATACTACGCATGCATAAAGAGCTTACTGATAATGATGGCCCCACGTCTCATGAAGTAAGCCTCTATGTCGCAGTTAACGCTATGTTCATTTGAGACCAAGACTCGATTCACGCCGTTTGATTTGTAACCCACATCAACTTGCTAACCATAATTCGTGATTAATCATAAACTAATCGTTATCGACGTTATGAATACTAATTTTTCACTCAAGAATCTCTGCTCGTAGTCGTTACACTATTTAATCATTAATACTTTCATCATTGATGTTTGTATTTTTCGTTGCATGAATCGCGCTGACAACCCAATAGTTTGTCACTTGCAGTCTGTTAAAAGTAGTAACCAACAAAGGCATCTCATGGCTCTATTTAAGCAAAATATCTGGTCGCTGTACGCGTTTGTCGTACTACTGACCCTGATACTTTTCGCCGCGTTGGGAATAACAAACTGGAAAGCAAACAGAGACGACTTCATAGAGCAGCAACACATTCAGGTTGAGCTTTTTTCTAGCTCCGTCAACTCGCTGCTGACCAGTCAAGAAGCCTTGTTAGAAGTGGTTGGCCATCAACTGGCTCAACAGTCTGATTTCACACGTACTGCATCTATCCAGATTAGGCCAATATTAGACAAGCTACTTGAGACCCACCCTGCGATAGCAGCGTTTGGCTTGTTGAACACCGACGGTGATTACCTCTCGATTAGCTCAAATCTCGAACTTGCGAATCAAAGGAACTTGCTGCAATACGCGCCAACCAGAGGCTCCTTCCTAGACGCCCTATCAAGCAGTAGCATGGTGCTTGGCCGTACCTATTTTCAAGATTCGTTGAATAGCTTAGTCATCCCGCTGAGAAAATCCATTTCAATCGATGGCAAGAAAACCGATGCAGTAATGACCGCAGGGCTACGATTAGACGCAACGATCGTATTTGAAAATAATGCTCACGCCGGAAGTTTCAATACACTAAGCCTGATCAGAAAAGACAGCTATCGCCAGTTTTATTCAAGTGATATTGAATCTGAGAGTGCCTATTCCTCTCCAGTCGGCAAAGATGTCATACAGCGTATTGCAAGTATCTTTACCGACCACTTCGGAATTAGCGTACAAGAAGCGATGAATGGGCAAGAAACCTATTCTTTTGTTGTCGACGATGAAGAGTACCACTCTTTGATGAGCGCGAAATACATCCCAAACTACAAATTATGGGTGGTAGGACGTACGGATCTAACTCACGTCGATAGTATATTCATACAAGAGTTCAGCATTCTTTTCGTTGCCTTTATTTTTCTTCAGTTTGGTTTCTACTTTTTGGTTAAGTCGATTGCCAAGAATGAACAACGGACTCGTAGCCAACTCATTTATCAGGCGAACCATGACCCTTTAACCTCTCTGCCAAACCGTTTGTACATGCGTAGAAACATTGGTAAATGGATTGACGATGAGTCAGAGCCGTTTTCGCTGTTGTTTATCGATATCGATAACTTTAAATGCGTCAATGACACCCACGGGCATGACTTTGGAGATAAGGTTCTCAAACAGATCGCTTTGCGTTTGATGAGGTTCCGATCTCGCCTCAGCCTATTGGTACGTAAATCCAGTGATGAGTTTTTGTTCTTGACGCCCTTGTCGAATGAAGCTGAAATTAAACGACTCGCCAAGCGCATTATTGAAGTGCTTTCTCAACCTTATGAAGTTGAAAGCGCTCAGTTTTTGTTAGGTTGCAGCATCGGCGTAGCGCGTTTCCCAGAACACGGAAAAGATCTGGATAGCCTGTTACGTTCTGCCGATATTTCAATGTACAAAGCGAAACAGCAGCAAAACTCGTACAGTATTTTCACAACGGAAATGCAAGATGCTCATCTCTACAAAATGAAAGTAGAACAAAGGCTACGCATCGCTATCGAGAAACAAACGCTGTTCATGGTTTTCCAACCGCTGGTTCGTGCAAATGAAAGTATTCATGGTGTAGAAGCACTCGTGCGCTGGATTGATGAGGAATTGGGTTTTGTTCCGCCAGATGTCTTTATACCGATAGCAGAGAACACGGGGTTAATGCAAAAACTGGGGACTTTTATTATTGAGTCCAGCATTATGCAGATCGCCCACTTGCACCGAACAACAGAACAAAAAATCGGGCTGTCGATCAACATATCAGTGCGTCAGTTTTCTCATCAATCCTTCTCTGAGCACTTGTTCGCGACACTAGAAAAGTATCAACTCTCTCCTAGCTGTGTAACGCTAGAAATTACCGAGAGCTTGTTCATTGAAGATGTGACTTTGGTGAAACCGACTTTTGAAGCCCTCAAAGAGAAGAATATAAAGATCTCTTTAGATGATTTCGGGACAGGTTATTCATCACTAAGTATGTTGAAAGCACTGCCTATCGATGAACTTAAAATCGATAAGAGCTTTATTGAGAACATTGCTGTCGATCAGCAGTCACTCACCATGGTGCAAAACATCATCGCAATCGGTAAGAACTTCGGCATGGTGGTATTAGCAGAAGGCGTAGAATCAAACGAACACTTCGCAATTCTAAAGGCATGTGGATGTGACTTAATGCAAGGCTATTACTTCTCTCGCCCTATTCCTTATGATGAGCTGGCTACTCACCTAAACAAGAAAGTGACCGAGCACGCGGAATGTTCTGTTTAAGAACGTGAGTTAAATAGACGAGCTAAATAAGGTAGGCGGCTAAACACCTACCTTATTTTCTAGGTATTTTCTGTTCAGTTATTTATTCATTTCACTTTTTTTTCATTTCACTATGCATAACATCGATCAACTGCCCGGAAGGATCTCCTGATAATTCCCAAGTAAAAATGCCGCCTAGGTCTGATTTCTTCGCCCATTCCGCCTTTGCTTTAATAGAACGCTGATCTTCAAAAGATATGAATACTTTTTTATCTGGGTTCCACAAATAAGGTGCTTGAGCTTGCTCATCATACTTATACTCATAACCTTGTTTACTGCTGTAGTTATTCATAAGATCCCAAAACATGAAGTAACCGTTTTCACCGGTACCAAACTGCGCCCCTTGTTCAGAAACTAGGTCACCTTTAGGCAGCTCTCCAGCAAAGTCTTTTGTCCCTTGCCAACCTCGACCATAAAAAGCCGCCCCGATCACGAGCTTCTCGCTAGGAATACCTTGCTCTATCATCTGATTAATGAAGACATCAGCTCCCATTCCCCACCAACTGCGCTCGGTGGCATGTAAGTTTGTTGTGTGACCTGTTTGAGTTCCCCAGCCTCCGAGGAAGTCATACGTCATCGCAAACATGTTCGTCAGATATGGGCTAGCTGCGTTCCAGTCAATTTGAGCTGCCTTAGCACCAACACCGACAGCCGTTGAAAGCTCGTAATCTCTTTGAGTCGTCTTTGATAGAGCGTCCAAATCACTTCTGATTGTTTTTACTAAAAGAGTAAAAGCTTCACGCTCTAGCGCTTTTTGCTCATCCGTTAGTTTCGTCTCTGGGTTCCAAGGCGAAGTGGTTAAGCCGCCGCCTCCTGGGTATTCCCAATCAAGATCAATACCATCAAAGAAGTCGTATTTTTGGATCAATTCAACAGCAGTTTTTGAAAAGTGCGCAATGGCTTGAGGATCTTTCGCCATCGCATGGAAAGGTTCAGACATTGTCCACCCTCCAAATGAGGGCAAAATTTTGATATTTTGATTGTCGGCCTTCAGTTGAGCTAACTGGGCAAAGTGACCTTTATAGGCGACATCAACACCCACGTCTCCGAAATCGACTTCTAACGAAGCTTCTTTATCCACAATAATCGCGGTATATGGTTGTTTGTCTGCACATTGCTGCTGAATTTGTTTTTGGACGGGCTCACCAGCACCGCTATGAGGACCACACATGCTCAAGAAGGCGTAAATAATATGTGAGAGCTTGTCTGCAGGTATGTCGTCAACGGTATAAGGGTTGTCTTTATTCAGATATTGCCAATCCGCAAAATACCCTGCGACGACTTTATCATCGGCATGTACTGTAGGTGTGAGCATACAAGCCGTGGCTATTGAGCTAAGCCCAAAGATAGAAATAGATTTAAAGATAGAACTTGATTGGTCACTGTTGCTAGAAATAGCGTGTGTGATAAATGACAGTTTCATAATTATCTCCTTTAGTGTGGCTTAACATTAAAGAGTGATAATTCTTTCAACCGCTGAACAAATTCACTATTCGAGTCATGTCTAATAGTTATCCCCCTTATTGCACTGGTTTCATTAGGGGGATTTTCCATGATTACTCAAATAGTGAATTCAACGAAGCACAAATATCTTACTATTCACTGCCGTATGGTTTATTCACGCTAAGTTGTTCGTCCAAATTAAGTACCGTTAAAGCATTACTTACGCTGGTTGCGATCACGTCTACCACGCCGGTTCTTAGTGCACCTAACAAAGCGAGTGGTTTACTGTTCTCGGCTGCAATGGCAATGACTTCTGCAATTGGGCGGAATTCTTCCAAGGCCAAACCAATCACACGGTCACTCATTACTGTGTTTGCTGTTTTACCGTGAACATCGAAAAAGTCATAACCCGCAAAGTCACCGACGACTCCTTGCAATAAACGAGATTGAACGACCTCACCTGCGGTAAACCAACCTAAGTCGACCATATAGCTGTTTTCGCTCATATCACCGATACCGACCAAAGCGACATCGGCTTTTCGAGCGAGATCGAGGGTCTGCTTAACGGTGCTGTTTTCCATGAATGCGGTTTTTTGCGCTTTATTCTCGGCATAAGCAGGCGCGTAC
Organism: Vibrio sp. 10N.222.55.A1; assembly: GCF_041473835.1. Classification (NCBI taxonomy): domain Bacteria; kingdom Pseudomonadati; phylum Pseudomonadota; class Gammaproteobacteria; order Vibrionales; family Vibrionaceae; genus Vibrio; species Vibrio sp. 10N.222.55.A1. Next base: position 33,501 of record NZ_JBFRSX010000006.1, read on the forward strand.
AAGGTTTCAGAGGATCCACCGTACTTTTTGGCTAGCTGCCTGCATATATGGTCGGCATTAAACATACCGCCTCTTGGGTGAATACCGCCGATACCACACACGAATTTACAGTCTCGTGGCGTAATTACGCCAGTGTGGTGAGCAACAGACGATACGTTTCGCCCTTGCCCTACTGTCACCACCATACCGTTTTTCAGTGTACTGGTAAGATAGTTCGACACTAAACCGGCTACTTGGAGTCGTTGCTTCTCTTCATTCGGTTGGTCTAGTGCCACAAGCGCACGCTTTACACCAAATCGTTCGATCAAACGTTGCTCGATCTTCGCACTAAAGACGGGGTGATATTTCACGGTGATCTCAACAATGCCCTCATCTCGGGCTTGCTTGAGCATTCGACCAACCTTTGCACGGGAGATAGAGTACTTTTTAGATATCTCTTCTTGCGTGGCACCATCTTGATAATAAGCAACCGCGACTTCAGTGAGGAGATCAGTGTTTTCTTCGGAAACATCTTGGATATTCTTACTCATATACCACTCAACCAATATTTAACAATTATTTTACCTGCTTGAAGAACAAATGTTCGATGCTTAAGCAAGTGATACACAAGTTTACACCCCGAACATATGTAACAGCAAGGTACATTTGCTCATAGTCATAACCATGGTTTTGTTGTTGATTAATTCACCTCACTTTGCTCGTTAAACGTTTGCTTGCATAGCCCATGATTACTAGAGCGAAATATATTTGACTGAAGTCACCATACAGTACTATTTACCGTTGACTTTGGGGCTAGATCGGATAAATATGGCTACATCATTTACTCATCGAGCGATCAAATGTTCTGTGCAAATGTTCGTTCGGAGAAAAATTTAAATTAATGTAAGTTTGGCTCACTGGTACAACCATTGAGAACTTCATTAGTTAGCTTGCAAATGCCCACACCTCTCCCATTAATGAGGTGTTATGCGATACATAGGATGATCAAAATGAGCAATAAATTAGAGCAACTTCGTAAACTAACAACTGTTGTAGCTGACACTGGCGATATCGAAGCTATCAGCAAGTACACTCCTGAAGATGCAACAACTAACCCATCTCTAATTCTTAAAGCTGCTCAAATTGCTGAGTACGCTCCTCTAATCGATGCTTCTATCGAATACGCAAAAGCGCAAAGCGGTGATAAAGCACAGCAAGTTCAAGATACTTGCGACATGCTTAACGTGAACATCGGTAAAGAAATCCTAAAAGTTGTACCTGGCCGTATCTCTACTGAAGTAGATGCTCGTCTTTCTTACGACATGGAAGGCAGCGTTGCTAAAGCTCGTCAACTTATCAAAATGTACAACGACGCTGGCATCACTAATGACCGCATCCTTATCAAACTGGCTTCTACTTGGGAAGGCATCCGTGCTGCTGAAATCCTAGAGAAAGAAGGCATCAACTGTAACCTAACGCTTCTATTCTCTTTCGCTCAAGCTCGTGCTTGTGCTGAAGCTGGCGTATTCCTAATCTCTCCTTTCGTTGGTCGCATCATGGACTGGTACAAAGCGAAAGAAGGTCGTGATTTCGAAGCTTCAGAAGATCCAGGTGTAATCTCTGTTTCAGATATCTACAACTACTACAAAGACCACGGCTACAAAACTGTTGTTATGGGCGCAAGCTTCCGTAACATCGGCGAGATCCTTGAACTTGCTGGTTGTGACCGTCTAACTATCGCTCCTCAACTTCTAGCAGACCTAGAAGCAGCAGAAGGCGAAGTAGTAGAGAAGCTAATCGACTCTAACGGTACTAAAGAGCGTCCAGCAGCGATGACTCACGCTGAGTTCCTATGGGACCACAACCAAGATGCAATGGCTGTTGAGAAACTGGCTGAAGGCATCCGCAACTTCGCCGTTGACCAAGGCAAACTAGAAGACATGATCGCAGCTAAGCTGTAATCACTCTTACCAAATTCAAATAGGGGAACGTTCAGTTCCCCTACTTTTATCAATTTTGTTTTTCTTAATTTTTATTCGGAAGTTCTTATGAATCGCAAACATCTAGCTAACGCTATTCGTGCTCTAAGCATGGACGGCGTACAACAAGCAAACTCTGGTCACCCAGGCGCACCTATGGGTATGGCAGACATCGCTGAAGTACTTTGGCGCTCTCACCTAAACCATAACCCAGCAAACCCAGAGTGGGCTGACCGCGACCGTTTTATCCTGTCTAACGGCCACGGCTCAATGCTGATTTACTCTCTGCTTCACCTAGCAGGTTACGAGCTTTCAATTGAAGATCTTAAAAACTTCCGTCAACTGCATTCTAAGACTCCAGGTCACCCAGAGTACGGCTACGCACCAGGCATCGAAACGACTACAGGCCCTCTAGGTCAAGGCATCACCAACGCTGTTGGTATGGCAATGGCAGAGAAAGCGCTAGCAGCACAGTTCAACAAAGAAGGCCACGACATCGTAGACCACTACACTTATGCATTCATGGGTGATGGCTGTCTGATGGAAGGTATTTCTCACGAAGCATGTTCTCTAGCAGGTACGCTTGGTCTTGGTAAGCTGGTTGCTTTCTGGGATGACAACGGTATCTCTATCGATGGCGAAGTTGAAGGTTGGTTCTCTGACGATACACCTAAGCGTTTCGAAGCTTACGGCTGGCACGTAATCCCAGCGGTAGATGGTCACGATTCTGACGCTATCAACGCAGCGATTGAAGCGGCTAAAGCAGACCCTCGCCCTACTCTAATCTGCACTAAAACAGTGATTGGCTTTGGTTCTCCAAACAAAGCAGGTACGCACGACTGTCACGGTGCTCCACTAGGCGCTGAAGAAATTGCAGCAACACGTAAAGAATTAGGTTGGGAGCACGGTCCTTTTGAAATTCCGTCGGAAGTTTACTCAGAGTGGGATGCGAAAGAAGCAGGCGCAGCTAAGGAAGCAGCGTGGAACGAGAAACTTGCAGCTTATGAAGCAGCATACCCTGAGCTGGCAGCAGAATTTAAACGCCGCGTAAACGGTGACCTACCAGCTGAGTGGGAAGAGAAAGCATCGGCAATCATCGCTGATCTTCAAGCTAACCCAGCAAACATCGCATCACGTAAAGCATCTCAAAATGCTCTAGAAGCGTTCGGTGCTATGCTACCTGAATTCATGGGCGGCTCGGCTGACCTTGCGCCTTCTAACCTAACTATGTGGTCGGGTTCTAAGTCTCTTGAAGCAACTGACTTCTCTGGTAACTACATCCACTACGGTGTACGTGAATTCGGTATGACGGCTATCATGAACGGTATCGCTCTGCACGGTGGTTTCGTACCATACGGCGCAACGTTCCTAATGTTCATGGAATACGCTCGTAACGCTATGCGTATGGCTGCTCTGATGAAAGTTCAGAACATCCAAGTTTACACGCACGACTCTATCGGCTTAGGCGAAGATGGTCCTACTCACCAACCGGTTGAACAGATCGCTTCTCTACGTCTAACGCCAAACATGAGCACATGGCGTCCATGTGACCAAGTTGAGTCTGCTGTTGCTTGGAAACTAGCAATCGAGCGTAAAGATGGTCCTTCTGCACTTATCTTCTCTCGTCAAAACCTTGCACAACAAGATCGTGACGCTGAGCAAGTAGCAAACATCGCTAAGGGTGGTTACATCCTGAAAGATTGTGAAGGCAAGCCAGAGCTTATCCTTATCGCAACGGGTTCTGAAGTTGAGCTAGCGGTTAACGCTGCTGCTGAGCTAACGGCTGAAGGTAAGAAAGTACGCGTAGTTTCTATGCCTGCTACTGATGCGTTCGACAAACAAGACGCGCAGTACCGTGAGTCTGTACTTCCATCTGACGTAACGGCACGTATCGCTGTAGAAGCTGGCATCGCTGACTTCTGGTACAAGTACGTTGGTTTCGGTGGCAAGATCATCGGTATGACAACGTTCGGCGAATCTGCACCAGCAGGTGAGCTATTCAAGATGTTCGGTTTCACTACTGAAAACGTAGTAAACACAGCGAAAGAGCTTCTAGCTTAATCTTAAATACATTGTCTCGCCCTTCAATGGGTTGATGCATACAGAAAGCCCCGCATGAAAATGCGGGGCTTTTTTTGTCTTTTCTCTCATTCGGATTAAATCTAACGGCTATTTTTCTTCGAAACGCTTTGCCAGTTGGTAGAACTCATTGACTCGTTCTTTTAGCTCTGTGGAGTGGTCTTTCACAGAATGCGTTGCCACTAAGTTTTGTTCTGCGGTCGAGGCGATAGACTGCATATGCAGATTGACTTCACTCGACAGCTCACGTTGCTTATGAGCAGAACTTTCAACAGACTGCATGAGTTCATTCATGGATTGCATTAGGTTTTCGACTTCCGACAAGCGCTCTGCACTCACCTTCGCAACATCACCACATGCGTCCGTTTGCTTACGGTTCGCCAGAATATCTTTTTGCCACCCTTCAATCGTCGTTAGCATGGTATCGATGCTCTCTTTGATCTGAACCGTAGCCTTTGAGGTTCGACCCGACAATGCACGGACTTCGTCGGCAACAACGGCAAAGCCTCGTCCTTGCTCGCCCGCTCTCGCCGCTTCAATCGCAGCGTTCAGGGCCAACAAGTTGGTTTGTTCGGCGATTCCACCAATCTCTTCCATTATCTTGCTTACGCTCTGCGCTTGATCGCTCAGTTGGTAAGTCGTTTGAGTCGCCTTTTCAGCCTGAGAAGCTAGGCTCTCTAAGTTTTGATGAGTTTGATTAATGCTTTCTTTAGCGCCAGCACAGGTTTGCAAAGTCACATCAACAATCTGATGCGCTTCTTCTGTGCGAGAAGAGACCTCATTGGCGGTGACTTCAACCTCTTCAGTCGCCTCTCGTACTTGAAGAATGTCCTTAGTCTGTTGATCTAAAGCATCTGAAACTTGATAAGAAGTCGCGTTAAGATTGTCGGCTAAATCTTGTAACGGCTTAGCTGAATCAGTCATACGGCCTAACACTGTTCTGATTCGAGCAGATAGCAACTTCAAATGGAAATCGGCGATAGAGAACTTACTATTACCAGAGTAGACGAGACGACTCACACTATCGAATTTCGACTGCAACTTTTTAAGCTGTAAAGGCGTATCAACAAGCTCTTGTCTGAATAAGAGTGCCAACGCAGAAACAGGAAGTAAGCTTAGTAACCATCGCGACATTTGCCCTACTTCAACGAGGTTTGAAATTAACGGCGCAGCCAAAGAGCCTAACAACACCGCATAACGAACACTGTCACTGATCTGTAACGACCATTGACGACCCGACGTCTCTGCTTTCAATAAGCTTTGGTAAGCCTTATCCGCGACTTGTACCCATTCGTTTTTCGGCTTAACACGAACAGACTGATAGCCACTCACCTTTCCGCCATCGTAAATAGGGGTAACGTAAGCATCAACCCAGTAGTAACCACCGGATTGGGTTTTATTTTTTACGATACCGCGCCACGCTTTACCTTGCTTTAGGTTAACCCACATATCAGCAAAAGCGGCTTTCGGCATATCGTTATGCCTTACGATATTGTGGTGTTGCCCTAGCAATTCTTGTTGGCTGTATTCCGCTATGCGACAAAAAGCATCATTACTGTACGTAATCACGCCTTTTAAATCAGTGGTAGAGACAAGTTGTTCGTTTTCGCTGAGAAGCGTTTCACGAGATTGAGTAGATGAGCTGACAGTCATTATATTAACTTAGGTTAATTATTATTTTAGGCGAGGAATATATACAATTATTAAAGTTATGACAAAATGTGAACGTCACATTTTGTGTAAATGCCTGCTATTTATACAAATATTAGCTAAGTACCTCACAAAGCTAATAACTTCACTATCTTCTCATGCCAACAGTCACGACTCATCTAAGTTTACGGCAGTGGTAAATTTCACGGTTCTCATTGAGACAGAGGTATGGAATTTACGAATATTCAGATCTTTGCGTAGTACTCGCTCCACAAAGTCTTCGTAGGCTTGAATGTCTTTGACCGTCACAATCAGCATGAAATCAAAGCTGCCTGATATCTGATAGCACTGCGTGACCTCTTCTGCCTTTGAAATAGAATGGCGAAAGATTTGGTAAATATCCCCTCGATCACGCTCCATTTCCACGGACACAACCAAAGTCATCTTACTGCCGGTCAGTTCTGGATTAATGATGGACACACCACCGACAATCACGCCCTCTTCTCTCAGCCGTTTCACTCGCTTTAAGCAAGCAGGCGGTGACAACCCGACCAGCTCTGCTATTGTTAAATTTCACGTCATTTAAACACTGAAAGTTACTCTCAATACCCTAATTATTGATATTTTGAGTAAAAATAATTTGAGCATGGGTATTTACTAATGACTCAGTTATTACATGCGTATTTTAAAACACCGATAATAAAAAATTATCTTATTAGTTAGAACCCAACGCCTTGTATAAAGCGCCCTCCAGAATAATAACCACGACCTAATCAATGTTATTAAACATCCAAACTATCAACTATTCATTCAACAAAACCCATTAAATAACTGACAATAGAATAAATAACACTCCTTATTTTATATTAACTCTAAATGTTGAAACCGGAACGAATAATTAATTGTAATAATTATTCGTTTGATTGGTAAATTTTATAAATATATTTTATTACATAATCAAAACTGATAACTTGATATAAGAATGTCACACAAAACAATGGCTTTAATGGTTCTAATTTTTTCCTCACTGTCACAGGCTTCCACTATTGAGGACGACGAACTATTGCTGAAGTCATTGATTAAACAAGGTGTTATCTGTTCAGGCTTAACCTATGAGGAAAATCAAGAAGCTTTGCGTATCTATCTCAACGCTAAAAAAGTGAAGAGCACTCCGTTTGATTCAAAAAATAGAAAAGAGACAACCAATACAAAAGAGATAGAAGGTAAAAAACATACAACAAACACACGTCAGTTAAATAAGACACCACTAGAGTGTATTAGGCCAAACTCGGACAACAGATCCGAATAAGGCAAGTTGATACTGATATCGACATGGAAATATAAAAAGGAAATATAATGAAAATGATGAGAAGAACATTGTTGGCTTCAGCAATGCTTACTCTATTTAGCGTCAGTGGTTATGCAAAAACACCTATTGATTTAGGCGTAGTTAATGAAGATAAACTCATTGAAATGCTAGTTAGACAAGGCTTAGTCGACCAAGATGCAACCGATGCAACCGATGCGGCAAAGCGCGATGCGCTTGACCGTTACTTGAAAAATAAAATCAATTCCGGTTTCAAAGGCGATGCTCAATTCGGAAAAAAAGCACTTGAGCAACGCGCAAAAATACTCAAAGCCATAGAAAAAGGGTCTGGCGTTAAAAAAGCGAGTGTCTTTGCTTTAGAAGTCGGCACCAAGCGCACCGATAAAGTACTCGCTCTATTGGTCGATTTCCCTGATTTGAACTGGGATGACAACAAGTTGACCGAAGAGCACACGCAGATGCTCTACGAGAGCTACAACCCTGAACATTATCAAGAGTTGTTGTTTTCAAATTCTGGCTACACAGGGCCAAATGGCGAAAACCTAATCTCGATGCGCCAATATTACCAAAGCGAATCAGGCGACAGTTACAGCGTTTCAGGTCAAGCGGCAGGTTGGTATCGCGCCTCTAAGCCTGCGTCATTCTATGGTGGCAACTCCCCTACCACCGACAACGACCTAAACGCCCAAGAACTGGTTCGTGAAGCGCTGAATCAACTGGCTCAAGATCCGAGTATCAACCTTGCCGATTACGACATCGAAGATCGTTACGATTACGACGGTGACGGAAATTTCCGCGAACCCGATGGTGTGATTGACCACCTGATGGTGTTTCATGCATCGGTAGGCGAAGAAGCCGGTGGTGGCGTGTTAGGCCCTGATGCGATTTGGTCTCACCGATTCAACCTTGGTCGCACTCATGTACTGGAAGGTACTTCTAGCTCGCTTCCAGATCGATTTGGTGGCCAATACGCGGCGTTCGATTACACCATTCAACCGATTGATGCGGCTGCAGGTGTTTGTGCCCACGAATATGGCCATGATTTAGGCTTACCAGACGAGTATGACACGCAATACACAGGCAGAGGCGAACCGGTTTCTTACTGGTCAATCATGTCTTCGGGCAGTTGGGCTGGTCAAATTGGTGGTACACAACCAACGGCATTCAGCTCTTGGGCAAAACACTTCCTACAGAAATCGATTGGCGGACGTTGGGTTAACGATGATCAGCTCTCGATTGATGACCTAGAAGACAATCCACAAGTGTATACGCTGTTCCAAACAACGGATAACAGTCGTCCTAACATGATCAAAGTGGATCTTCCTGAAAAGCAGATTGAAAGTCTGAAACCCTTTGAGGGCGAGTATTCATTCCACTCTCAAAAAGGCGATGATCTGAAAAACAGTATGACTCGCAAGTTGATGATCCCAGCGGGTGATTCTGCACTGCTGTCTTTCAAAACTTGGTATGAGATTGAAAAAGACTACGACTTTGCGCGCGTGCTAATCAACGGACAAGCCATTGCAGGAAACATTACCTCAATGGACGATCCATACAACACGGACCTCGTTCCTGCTATTGGCGGCGAATCTGGCGGATGGGTCGACGCTGAGTTCGACGTTTCACAATGGGCAGGCCAAGAAGTGGAACTGTCTTTTGAATACATCACCGATGGCGGCTTAGCAATGGAAGGCTTCTATTTAGATAACCTTGCTGTTGTTGTCGATGGTGAAGTGACCTCAATAGACGATGGTGAAAGCAACTCCACCTTCGCCCTTAATGGTTACAAGCTGAGTAATGGATTCCATCAAGCGCAGCACTACTATCTATTGCAATGGCGCAGCCACATGGATGTTGATGAAGGCCTAGCGAACATCAAACGCATGGGACAACTGATGTCATTCGACCCTGGCTTGATCATTTGGTACGTCGACGAATCACTAACCGACAACTGGGTAGGTAAACACCCTGGTGAAGGTTGGTTAGGCGTGGTCGATGCAGACCAAAATGCAATGGTGTGGGCAAACTCTGGTGAAGCGGCTCAAACACGCTACCAAGTTCGAGACGCAGCGTTTTCACTCAAAGATCATACTCCAATGCGTCTTGTAAACAGCGACAACGATGTACTCGAAGATACCAGTTTGGTTGGCAATGCTAGCTTCTCGGATGACCAAGATTACACATCGCCTCAAGCACCAGATTCAGGACGCATCCTGACGGAGTTTGGTTTAGCGGTCGATATTGTGAATCAGAGTGATAACAACGAATACGGTGTGGTTCGCTTATCTAAAGTAAGCCAACACAACATCGTTCCTACTGCGAACTTCGAGCTTAATGTGACTGGTCTGACTGTTTCTGCAAACAACTTCAGCTCAGACCAAGACGGTGAGATCGCCCGTTACCTATGGGACTTTGGGAACGGCACAACAAGTAACGAAGTGGCACCAACTTGGTCTTACGAGCAAGCGGGCGAATACACGGTGAACTTGACTGTTGTCGACGACAAAGGCGCTACCGCTTCATTTAGCTCCGTAGTGAGTGTTGAATCTCCAAACGCCCTTCCAGAAGCGAGCGCGAAGTACATTCACTTGGGCCGCTGGGTAACCATGTGGTCTACAAGTTCAGACAGCGATGGTCGTATTGTTGATACCGAGTGGACACTTCCAAACGGAAAGGTGAAACGAGGTCGCACATTCACGTCAATCTTCCCTTCATACGGAAAGCACGAGGTGACACTGAAGATAATCGATGACCAAGGTGGGATTACCACTAAGACAATTTTGGTCGACCTGTAAATCATCGCTGGCTCTGTCATGCGTATTTACAACACAAGCTTAAGTACTGTTGTCACAGGATATAAGCCACGACAGCAGTTTTAAGAAAACGTTATTATTTAAGCCGTAAGCAAAGGCCCTACCGATTTGGTAGGGCTTTTTATTGGTCGCAGTTCGAGATACTAGGGTTTTAATCACAGTAACAAATTTACTGAACCACCATTCGATGAGCCATTACACAGGCTGCTTTTGAATACGCGATTTACGAGCACTGAATGCGAACAGCAAGATAACAGCTAACACGAATGGTATTACGTAGATATTGAGGTTCTGCCACCCTGCTGTCGATTCTAGCCAGCCAGAGAGCATCGCTGTAATCGTCACACAGCCAAAGACAATAAATTCATTAAACGCTTGTGCCTTAGCTTTATTCTGCGATTGGTAGGACTGACTAAACAAACCTGTTGCCGCGATAAACATGAAGTTCCACCCGACACCAAGCACAACTAGAGCCGCTCTGAAGTGCCAAATAGATTCGCCATGAATGTTAATCGCGATACAGACAACGAACAGCACCCCACCCGCTAAGATCATCATTCTTGAGCCAAACTTCTCGATAAGTGAACCAGTAAAGAATGCAGGAACAAACATCCCCAATACGTGCCACTCAATGACGCCCGCTGCTTTGGTAAAGTCAAAGCCACAACCAATCATTGCCAATGGCGTTGCTGTCATCAGGATATTCATCACCGCATAAGCGACCATGGCAGCAAACACTGCGCCAATAAAGTTAGGCGCTTTTACTATCACACTGAGAGGATCGGATTTAGGTGCCTGACTATTAAAAGAGACTTTTGGAAACTGAATTGTTTGTAAGATGAGTAACGCAAGAATGTTCAATCCAATCAAAGAAGCAAAAGCACCAATGTACAAGCCATCTTGCGACCACTGTTGCGACATAATCGCCAAATTTGGCCCTAATACCGCGGCTAAAACGCCACCAGCCATCGAGATAGAGATCGCTCGATGACGTGCATTTTCATCACACACCTCGATTGCAGCAAAACGATAAAGCGTGCCAAAACCTATGCCTATCCCAAGTAAGAACGTAGCGAAACAAAACAGATAGAAATTTTGCTGAGACAGTGCGTAGGTGGCAAGACTAGCTCCTGTAATGCCAACCACATTACCAATGCTAAATCCTCTCTTTCTCCCTAACTTGCCTGAAATTAAAGATGCAGGAATAGTGGCTGCCATTAGACCCAAAAACTGCAGTGCAACCGGCAAGGTGATCATGCTGACACTGGGTGCAATCTGCTTACCGATCAAACCAATCACAGAGATCAGTAATATGTTACCCGTCATCAACAAGGCCTGACACAGTGAGAGCAGCCAAACATTTCTATTCATCTTCGTTCCTAAATATGAGCACAGTTGGTCAATAGACCAAAAATTCAACAAAGTCGCAACACTTTGTTACTCATAGCAACTCTACAAAGCGACCAATAGACCAATAGAC
>NZ_JBFRSX010000006.1:45537-82109 GCF_041473835.1 Vibrio sp. 10N.222.55.A1
ATAGACCAATAGACCAATATAAAGTGCTACCACCACATGACTTTGATTAGCGTTACTTAAGACGCTAGAGTTGAAATTATCATTACTTAAGATAATAATAATTTTCTGTTATTTATTGGCTTTGTTATTTATAGGCTTTAGTATTTGAAGGTGAGTATGATTAATCCACTTTGGCTCAATACGTTTAAGACTCTGGTTGAAGTTGGCCATTTCACCCAAACGGCAGAAAAGTTGTATATGACACAACCTGGAGTCAGCCAACACATCAAGAAGCTTGAACAAGCTTGTAATTGTGACCTGCTATCTCGAGAAAACAAGAGCTTCGAACTGACCGAACAGGGTCGGATTATGTATCGCTATGCGATCAAACTAGAGAAAGACCAAGAAGATCTTTTTGAGTCTCTGAGTTTTGATAACCCTTATGCTGGGCAATGTCACTTGTCTTGCTCTGGCTCACTCTCTTTGCGTCTGTATCCCAAGCTTCTTGAACTTCAACAGCAACACCAAGAGCTCAGCATTAACTTAGAAGCCGCTCCAAACAAAAAGATATTGAATGACCTAAGCGAAGGCACTACCGATATCGGCATTGTTAGGCATTCCCCGAACGACAGCTACTACCAAAGCCAAGTCATCGGCAAAGAAGCACTGTGTCTTATTGTTCACCACAGCCTTGCTGATTTAGAGATAACGCCGCAAGTATTGAATGACATTGGCCTGATTGCCCACCCAGATTCTGCACATTATCTGTCTTTGTATTTCGACCTTTGCGGAGATAAAGACTTAGCGAACATCAACGTTAATGAGATACCAAGATCTGGCTACATCAATCAGCTTCACCAGATCTTGCTACCCGTATCAAAAGGATTAGGTTTTACCGTGTTACCGGCTGGCGCGGTTGAACACTTCCCAGATAGAGACAAGCTACACGTTGTGCCGCCAAAGGTAGAAGTAGAGGAAACGCTGTATCTGGTTCAAAAACGAAACCGAAAACTGCCGCACCGATACGATACGGTTGTTGAGCTAATCAAACAGAACGTGAGTCGTTAGTTCGGTATAGATAGATTTAAAGCCTTTAGCTAGCTCGGTATTTCGCTATAAGAGCTAAAGGCTTTAATGTTGAAGTGATATTTATAAAAGACAACTACTCAGAAGCGCCAAGCCCCTCTTTTGCTCGTTCAAAGTCATAATTATCTAACGCACTTCGAACATCTTTGAGAACAACAGAATGTGGATACTGTACCAGTAACTCAGTCACATATTGAGTTGCATCGTTATCATAAGCATCCAGCAGTGATAGCAACTGAGCATGCTGTTCTGACGTGATGCTCGGTGAATCAGAGGTATCAGCAAGACTCGCATCGGCTTCTTCAGTACTTGTCGTATTGAATCCCCCAACACCAGACACATCAAAGCTGATCTCAACTGCTTTAATCAGTTCGATTAACCCAAGTTCGCCTTGCTTAAGATCTGCTTCATCACACGCCTTGTCATGCGCTTTGCTTTCTAAATCACTGAGTAACTCTGCCAATCGCAATCCACCAATCGAAGCTGCCATGCTTTTTAAGGTATGTAGATTACGCTCTAACGTCGCCCATTCATCTTGCACTAGGTTGTCGAAGGTTTCCGACATAATGTCAGGCGCCCCTTGGCAGAATCTACCAAGCATCTTCTCTTGCAGTTTCGCATCATGATGAGTCAGTTGCTCAAACCTCGACTGAGAGAAAACAGGCTGCTCTGTTTGAGTATCGGAGTGTAATTCCGAACTATTATCAGAATCACTGGCCAGTATCGTATCTGAAGACGTGTCTGATGGCGCTCGACCTTCAACTAAGACCTCAGGAACAATGTATCGAGTAATCAAAGACATCGCTTTATCAATAACAATAGGCTTATCCAAGAAGTCCGTGATGCCCGACGCCCTCGCTCGTTGTTTCGCATCAGCAAAAACATTGGCTGACATTGCAATAATCGGTACATCTATATCGAATTCACGAATCAAACGGGTAGCTTCAAAGCCGTCCATAATCGGCATTTGAAGATCCATGAAGATTATTTCGTAGTCGTTGTTTTTAGCTAACTCCAGCGCTTCCTTTCCGTTTTCAGCAAGATCGGCATTTAATTTAGAGCGACTGAAAAATGCTAAGGCGAGATCTTGGTTCAGCTCATTGTCTTCAACCAATAGCACTCTTTGCCCTTTGAACTCTATCTGATAATCCAGTTGCAACTCTTGAGCTTTGAAGTCGGCTAACGCATCCGAGCTTGAGCGTGGCAATGTCAGTACAAAGGAGAACTCACTGCCTTGCCCGTAAACACTCTCTACCGTAATTTGACTGCCCATCGCATGAACTAATTTCTGGCTAATGTTGAGCCCAAGCCCTGTACCGCCAAACCGACGTGTCGTTGTGGTATCCGCTTGGCTAAAGGCTTCAAACAGCTTGTGACGGTTCTCATCCGAAATGCCTATCCCGGTATCCATCACACTCACTCTCATGGTTAGGCTGCTGTCGTTCGAGTCAACATGCTCCACCGTTAATGCTACGCTGCCTTGTTCCGTAAACTTAATCGCGTTGCCCACAAGGTTGAGTATGACTTGGAACAACCTCAAGGGATCGCCTTGCAGTGGCGTGTCTAACTCTGGGTCGATGACCATCGACAAATTGAGTTGTTTCTCAGCTGCTTTCGACTCCATTAGTTCAATCACATCTTTAAAGGTCGTTACGGGATCAAACGGGACGTTATCAATAACAAGTTGTCCAGCTTCTATCTTTGAGAAATCAAGGATGTCATTGATGATACCGAGTAACGAATGGCCAGAACGGTGCACTTTCTCAATGTAATTTCGAGCGACAGGATTAGATATTTCGCCAATCGCCAGATAAGACAAGCCAATAATGGCGTTCATTGGGGTTCTTATCTCATGGCTCATATTGGCTAAGAATTCCGATTTAGCTTGGCTCGCCAAATCGGCTCTCTGTTTCTCTTCTTCCAATTGTTCGTTAAGGCGCTTCATTTCTGAAATATCGAATGCCCAAAATAGTGTGGCGACTTCACCATCAATCTCAAAAAGATAGTAACTGACCAAAGCAACAAATCGGGTTCCATCAGACTTTCTGAGTACTAACTCCCTATTTTCAACTTTACCGTTAAGGTCGAGCTCTTCATGCACGCCATCATGAACGCTCAGCGAGTCATGGATAGCGGCAACGTCGATAGAAGACAACGCCTGATCTTCCACGCCAAACAAACGTTTTGCCGTATCGTTCGCGTAACGAACCTCTTCTTCAAATACCACACTAGCTGCAATTGGAGAGCTATTTAGCATGTTGTAGAGTTGGTTCTGCGCCTTTTCCAGAGCTTCGGTCGCTTCCTTAGCAATACTGATCTGCTTCGCTAATTTACGATTCCAGAAAATAATAAGAAGAAGGATCACCAGAGAAAAAACCGAAATAGTGTAAACCAATTGATAATCAACTCTTTCTATCGCTTTGGGCGCCGCCCACTTTGCTGAGATCTTCTGGTGTTCTTCAGCCGAGATACTGCCTATCGCTTTGTTCACAATAGACAACAGCAAAGGTTCAGATTTGATGACATGCAGAGTTGGCGACAGGAAGAAGTCTAACCGGCCGATGATACCAACCCCTCGATGACCAAATGAATCAATGAGGTAATTGAGGACATCAACAGTGTCGACCATGCCGTCTAAGGTTTTATCATCCAATCGGTTGAGCCCATCGGCCGTGGATTCTACCTCTACCCACTCAACGTTCGGGTACTTATCTAAAATCGCGTTAGTATTTGCCGCATTCTTCAATATACCGATTTTCCAACCATCAGCTTCTTCAAGTACCAAGCTACTAACGTCTCTTCTCGATGCAATGGCCAAACGACTTGAAAACAAGCTTTTAGCTGCTTTGACGTTATCTCCTAACGAACGATTCTCTTGAGCTGCTGAGACCAGTTCCACTTCATGATGATCAACCAAGCTTCGGGTCTCAGACCAATTCGCCACGTCAACATGCTGAATACTTAGCCCTGTTTTTTGTTCAATCAGCGTTAGATAATCATCAATCATCCCGATGTATTCACCGGTATTGGATACCGCTTCATAAGGTAACGAATTCGGATCGATACCTATACGTACATCCGGATTATCTTTAATCCACGCCCTCTCTTTTTGGCTTAGATTTAGGATCTCTCCAGTCAAGTTACTCGCTTGATAAACATCCGTAATATAGCGTTTCGCCGCATCTCCGAATGAACTAAATTGTTCGACAGATGGAAAATAAACATGGTTCCGAACTAACGAATTAACATCAAAGTAGAAAGTCATAAACCCGGCATTACTGCTACCCGTTTGTGTTTTATATCCAGCGCCTTTCGTCACCGATGACAGCTTAGACGTGTTTTTTCTCGCCAATGATGTCGTTGATACATCGCCTAAAAACCAAGATTCAAGCGGTCGTTTATTATTGTCTGCGAGCGCCGTGATCACAGTGAAAGTATTATTTGCATCAAATATATCAAAAATCTTAGGCAACTCTTCAAAACGGTCATTCACGATAAAATACGCGGATACCTGAGCGATAATATCGGCTTTCTTCAGAACCGGAGTCAAATCGTTCTTAACATGTGTTCTAAGAATTTGTTCGAAGTCGCCATCTTCTTTCTTGAGATTTTTCAATGCAGCATTAAAGCGATCTCTTAATTCAGAGCCTCTGAAATCAACATAGATCGGGTAGCTCACTTTATATTCTTCATGCAGCTCTATTTCACGCATTTCAATAAACCGCGTGTTAGTCACAAACCAAGTTAACACGCGCCTTTCTACCATCAATAAGTCTACATTTTGAGCTCTCAATTGGGAGAACGCTGATTCCAAGCTATCGAGATCTTCTGTTCGTTCAATACTCAATTGGCTATTCAGTACTTCTACCGAGTTTTTAATTGGTGATGTTTCATCAAATAGCAAAGCACCCAATGACAGATTCTTTGCTGACTTTAAATCCAAGTTACGCCTCTTTAATGAGACAGGGACAAAATCAACATCCATCACCTTGTCACTGACAAAGTGCAGCGAAGGGTCGTCAGGTTGAACGCCTGAAACAAATGATATTGAGTTGTTGTTATCGATGGCTTTTTTAGCGGCGCTAGGTGAAAGTGTGACAACGTCACCTAGTTTGTATCCCATGTCATTCAGTGCACGCTGAAGAATGTCGTGCTCTAGCCCGACTGCGGTGCTGTCTGGGTAAAAATACGGAGGGTTACCAAAGCCAAACACGCCTTTTAGCGGCACTCGATAGGGGGAACTGTCTAGCCACTTCGATAAAATCTGGTTCTTGTTATCAACGTCGAAGGTTTCAATCTGTTTGTTGATTAGCGTCAGCAGTTCTGGTTCATCGGTTCGAATCACCATTGATGCTTCAAACCTTTTCCAATGCTCCAGAACATAATTTACCGCTAAATCATGAACGCCAATCTTTTCCGCAAGATCCATAGTGGTGATAGGTTCACCGACCATGCCTTCGACATCCCCGGCCCCTAACGCACGTACTGCATCAATAACGTTATCAAAATCCACTCGCTCAATAGAACTCAATTTGACACCGGCTCGCTCCAAATCGATATTTTCATTAACCATCGCAATACGGCGTTTATTATTTTGATCTAGGTTTCCATCGAGTTTGTTGTCGATGGGAACAATCACTGCGACCTGATAAGGAATATAGGGAGCACTCGCAAGAAAACGGCCACCTTCACTTGGGTCGAACTGTTGGAATGGAAATACATCGCCTCGCCCGTCGACTAACGCGGCTTTAGCCTCGACACGCGAGTTAACTGTGACAAACCGAACATGAACACCAAAACGCTGTTCAAGATCTAATGTCCAATCTTTGATGATCCCAGAAACCTGCCCATCATCATCGATGAATGAGTAAGGATAATGGTTGGCCAAGACAACAAAAGTTACCGTTGGTTGGTTTCCCAACCACTGATTTAACTCAGTATCTGTTACCTCAGCAGCATTCGTAGATCGCATTAGCAGCGGCCACACCACAAGTGTAATGACCAGAAAAACAACCAAACGATTTAGCGACAACATCAAGCCATCACTCATCTCTAAATTTCTCTTTAATTGCTAGAATCTCAGGTAACTTTAGAAAAAACATATCGACGATAGTCGGATCAAAATGCTTGCCTTTCTGTTCTTCAAACAAGCTCAGTGCCTCATCGACACTCCAAGCTTTCTTATAAGGACGCTCTGCTGTCAGGGCATCAAATACGTCAGCAACGGCCGCAATTCGTCCAACCAATGGAATATCTTCGCCGGCTATCTGCTTTGGGTAACCACTGCCATCCCACTTTTCATGGTGATACTGCGCGACTTGAATGGCCATACGCATCAGTTTGGAATCGCCCTGCCTACCAAGGATTTCAACACCGAACTCGACGTGTTTCTGCATGGTAGTCCATTCATCGGCATCCAATTTCCCTGGCTTCAGTAACACACTGTCAGGAATGCCAATCTTGCCAATATCATGCATTGGTGCTGCATCACGCAACGTCTCGGCATCTTCGTCAGTCATTCCCAAGGCTTTAGCTAGCACTTCACAGTAGTGACTCATACGCTTAACGTGCATGCCTGTTTCATTGTCTTTAAATTCAGCAGCTCTACCCAGTATGTTCAGTGTTTCTAGCTTACCGAGATTGATCTCTTGAGTTTTCTCTTTTACCTGACTAAACAACGCGCGTTGTTGGTCATAAAGTGCGATATGCGTTTTCACACGCTGGAGTGCAATTGCAGGGGTTATCGGCTTGGTTAGGTAATCGACAGCCCCCAAGGAGAGCCCTTTTACTTCGGCTTCTGGACCAATTGTGGCGGTCACGAAAATGATAGGAATGTGAGCCGTATTCGGCTGAGCTTTAAGTTGGCGGCACACCTCGTAACCATCGATGTCAGGCATCATGATATCAAGGAGGATAAGGTCTGGCTGCGGCACCATCTTCGCGATCTTGATACCAATTGTGCCGTTAATCGCTACTTTCACTTGATAAGTATCTTTGAGTATTGCCGTTAACACATCCAAGTTACTTGGGGTGTCATCCACGACTAACACTATAGGTTTCCGACTCATTGATACCTCGTATACAAATCAAACAGTTATAACCCTAGTGTAGAACGGTTTCCAGAGGTTAAGTAGAAAAAAAGCAATTGATTTTCAAAAATGAAGAGTAGATCTGTGAGTGACTTCAAACTGGCGTTATTAGAAGTACGACCAGTCAATATTACGTCAGTTAAGTTATTATTATACAAGGGGAATTACCTTTGCATTGCAACATTTCACTAACAACACAGATACTATCCGAAAACAAAAAGAGCTCCTCATATGGGAGCTCTTTTCGTTCAACGGCTAGAAAGCAAAACAACCGAGTTATTCAGTAATCTAACGACCAGAATAATACATACAGATTCGAACACCATCGAACTCACGAATCTCAAATGGGATCTCGTAGATAGACTCCATCACTGATTTTTCAACCACTTCCGAAACCTTACCCGACTTAACCACTTTGCCTTTCTTCATCGCAACAATGTTATCTGAGTAACAAGAAGCGAAGTTGATGTCATGAATCACGATAACGACCGCTTTATTGAACTCATGCGCTAAACGACGAAGCGTCTGCATGATTTCGACCGAGTGTTTAATATCAAGATTGTTCAGTGGCTCATCTAAGAACACATAATCCGTATCTTGCGCCACAACCATCGCGATAAACGCCATTTGACGCTGACCGCCACTCAACTCATCAAGGTATTTGTTTTGGATGTCAGTAATGCCAAGGTGTTCTAGTGCTGTATCGACGATTTTATGATCTTCGTCTTTCAAGCGACCTTGAGAGTGTGGGAAGCGACCAAAACAGACCAACTCACGAATCGTAAATCGCATATTGATGTTGTTTGATTGTCTTAACACGGCAAGGTGCTTAGCTAGCTCTTTGGTATTCCACTCAGCCAGTAACTTATCGCCAATGACCACTTCACCTGCGTCACTGTCGGTTAAGCGGCTCGCCATTGAAAGCAGTGTACTTTTACCCGCACCATTTGGGCCAATGATAGAAGTCACTTCGCCTTTCGGGAACATAGCACTGGCATCATCCACCACGAGTGACTTGCCATACTTCTTAGTTAAACCTGTTAATTTAATCACTACTTACTACCTTTACTGAATTCTGGTGCGTAACAACAAGAACATAAAATACAAACCACCGACCAAGTTAATGATCACACTCACTGTGGTTTCAAACGCCATTACTTTTTCGATAAACCATTGGCCTGAAACCAATAGAACGACCGCTAACAAACTGCTTGCGATGATAAGCACACGATGTTGATAAGATTTGAATATCTGACGAGCTAAGCTCACGGTGATTAAACCAAAGAACAGCACTGGGCCAACCAAAGCAGTCGATACCGCGACCATCACTGACACAATCACCAAGGTAATCTGAGTCAGTCGTTTGGTGTTCACACCCAAGCTTGTTGCGTTATCAACACCAAGCCAAAGTACATCAAGCTTAGGCGCTAACAACCAAAGGCCAAGCAAGCTCAAACCCAAAGGAATAAGGCTGAGGTAAACCAACTCGCCTTTCACGTTATTGAAACTTGCGAACATCACATTCTGCAGCACCGCGAACTCGTTCGGGTCAATCAACATCGCCAAGAAGTTAGACAAACTCGAGAATACGCTGCCACATACGATGCCTATCAACAGCAGTGTGAATACGTTGTTTCGCTTGCTCTTAAAGTAGAAATGGAACAGAGCAAACGAGAACAAGATCATCACAGTCACAGACATCGAAAAGTTTGCGATCGAGTCAATCACCCAGAAGCTAGCACTGCCAAACACAAACAGAAGTACCGTTTGTACCAGCATATACAAGCTGTCAAAGCCCAAGATGGAGGGGGTTAGAATTCGGTTATTAGTAATGGTTTGGAAAACCAATGACGACGCCGAGATCGCTACCGCCGCCAACACAATCGACAGCAATTTTGGTAGGCGCAGAGACAAGAAGAACTCGTAGTTATCCCACGTCAGCCCCTGCCCGATGAATAGCGCTGTCATACCCAAAGACGCGATAGCCAGAATCGCAATTTTTACTGAATCACGCATTCGACTTGTCTCTCATGATTAGGTAAATAAAAATCATGCCACCAAAGATGCTGATTACCATTGAGATTGGAATCTCATAAGGGAAGATGACGATTCGAGCTAGCAGGTCACAAGCCAACACCAAGATCACCCCCCAGTAGGCAGTCCAAGGCAGAATCTTCTTCATGTTATCGCCCATCATCAGCGACACGATATTCGGCACGATAAGGCCAAGGAATGGGATAACACCAACGATCATCACCACAGAGGAGGCACTGATAGCCACTAACGCAACACCAATGAAGACGATCTTCTGATAATTCAAACCGATGTTTTTCGCGAAGCTCTCACCGATGCTCGCCGCACTGAACTGGCTCGCGAAATAGTAAGCCAATACACAAGCAGGCACCGCGAGATAAAGGATTTCATAGCTGCCCTGCAACACGCTCGCAAAGTTCGCCATAGTCCATGCCGACATGGTTTGTACTAAGTCGTACTTATAAGCAATAAAGGTTGTTAGAGACGAAACAACGTTGCCATACATAATGCCAATCAAAGGCACCAATACCGCGTTCTTAAACTTGAGGTGTTGTAGGAAGCGAACCAATAGCATGGTGCCAAACACTGCAAACGCGAAGATAAAGCCTAAGTAGCTCCATTGCGCAGCATTGCCTAGCACTAGAATGCCGACAATGTAACCCAACATCGCACAGTCAATGGTGCCCATCGTCGAAGGCGCGGCAAACTTGTTCTGTACGATTTGCTGCATGATCAAGCCAGAAACACTCAATCCCGCTCCGGCAAGCACGATCGCGAGTAGTCGAGGAATCCGACTAACAATATAAATAGAATTGGCGTGTTGGTTGCCATTGAAGAAGTCACTAAAACTGATTTCAGCGACTCCAATCATCAATGACGCAACGCATAACACAACAAGAAATACAGCAGCTGCAATGGGTTTCAACATAGGAATAATACTAAAGATAGGTCTCGGGTAGCCCGTATAAAAAAGTGAAAAAGGGCTTATAAGAACACTCTTATAAGCCCGAAAATCTGATGGTTAATAACTATTGAATCGTACGTTCAATGTCACTAAGCATTCTATGAATCGCTGTCACACCGCCACCCGCCAAATACCAAGCACTTGAATCAAGGTAAACGATATTGCCGTGCTGCGCTGCAGGTGTTGCCGCAACCAGTGGGTTATCAAACAGTTGTTGTGCGCGTCCTTCTGATTTACCAATCGCTTTTTCGCGGTCAAGCACGTAAAGCACTTCAGGTTTTGCATCAGCTATGTATTCAAAAGAGATTAGGTTGCCGTGTGTTCCTTTAATCGGAGCCACGGTTGCACTCTTTGATTCCACGAAACCAAAGTCATCAAAGATGATAGAGAAACGGCTGCCTTTGTTGAACATCGCAATGTTGTTGCCGTTGTTCATTAGCATCATTGCTGAAGTTTCGTCAGACGCTACTTTGTCGTTTACCGCTGTGATAGAAGCTTGAGTCTCTTTAATGATCGCTTCGACTTCAGCTTGCTTACCAAAGATGTCGCCTAGCACACGCCAGTTTTGCTGAGCATCAGCCCAGTACTTGTCGCCTTCAATAGAAAACATGACAGTAGGAGCAATTTGTGCCAGTTTGTCGTAAACCTTAAGCATGCGGTTTTCCGCGATGATGATGTCAGGCTTCAACATGTAGATAGCTTCAAAATCAGGTTCGCTTAAAGAGCCTGTATTTGCCGTCGTATCTTTGTACGAAGCTAGGTAATCAGGCAGCAAGCTATGAGGCGCGCCAACTGGCTGTACACCAATTTTATCGAGCACGTCTAAGCTACCGTGGCCTAGAACCACCACTCGCTGTGGTACTTCAGTAAACTGCGCTGTGCCTTTCACATGCTCAATGGTGACGGTTTCCGCATGCGCGGTCATCATGAATGATGATGCTAGAACGATGGCAAGCCCGCTCAATAACTGGCGAACTGAATTGATTGTTTTCTTCATGTTTCTTCCTTTGCCATTGATACAAACCACCACTCATGACAATGAAAGTCACATTACTCATAGACGAGCATGGGGCGTACACAACTGCTAAATAACGATAATTTAAAGTCTGTCATTGGATTGACAACAAACTTGTAACGCAAGTGAGAACTATTATCAATTATATTTGCACTAAATTGGCGATACAACAACTTTATTATTCAGAAACGTAAAAGTGAGTATTCATATTTTGCGTAGTCAGGAGAGGTATTAGGAATCAGAAATATCAAAAAGACGCGAAGAGGAAAATACTCATCAACCTGAAGAAAAAAACAGATGGGGAAAGCACCCAAAAACCCTGTAATTACAACGCTGACCCCCAAAATCATGGATTGTAATTTACAATGTAAAGATCATATACAACAGAGACTTAATCATCACCAAATTAGCTGATCAATTAAACCCACTAATGACAACGAATACGAACAGCTGAAAAGCCAAGACTCAGTCAGATATCATGGTCAAATCCCTGACCTTCGCTCATTTAACCTTCAGTAACCGATGGTAAATCACCCAAAAATATTTTTGAATTTAATTGAAATAGGGTTGTAATTTTGAAAACTAGGCGTATAGTTCGCCACCTGGCTCTAATCTATAGAGCTGTTAATGCTAAAGTAAGTCCAAGTTCCACATAGACAGTTCTCGATTCCCTCGTTACACCATCTCTGCGTCAGCTTTCACCCAGATAGTCATTCAATAGCTTTTAAATTCGATCCTACTACCGATCTATCGTCATTTGCTCTTTTGTCAGCGAAGTCAGAATAGATCGAGCACTTAAATACAAATGTAATAAACACAAGGCACAGTTATGTCACGCAGAACAACACGACAAACCCATTGGTACCAACTATCACGCGAAAAAACAGTCAATAAACTAAAAGGTAATAAATGCTCAAGATTAAAATAGATTTACACAAAGAAGAGATTTCATGGGTCACCGAGATTCGACAGCTCAATAGCGATATACTCCACCGCCACATATTGCCCAAGCTACAACATCACAGCTATCTCATCGACTTTGAATTTAATGAACGAGAAAGCATCGGAACTATCGTTTCAGGCAACGGAAACACCCTAGGACATTTCACACTCCTATAGCATTTCCCAAAGGCTACAAAAGAAACACCATCTAGTCCCAAAGATGTAAAAGATGTCACCCTCAATTCGCTCTAGCAGAACAAAATAGAGTAGAAGTAAAACAGATCTGAAACCTAGCCTTTTTGCATTTCACACGCGGCTAACGCTAGCTAGGTTATCGTACTTCTATTGAAACCAACTTATATCAAACTCTGAATCACCATTGAGTCATTATCAGTGCATTCATGGACTAATAAGTTAACGGCATCGACCTTAACTTCTGATCAAGAGTATATAAGTGTTCTGCAGCTTGCATGTGTTGAGGGTAATCACTGAACTTCTCACGATTCTCCTCATTCATCTTACATGTCTCATCCACCAGCATTAACTTCCAATACAGCTTCGTTGTATGCAGCATCGCCAGTAACGGTTTGAACACCTCTTTCTCATAAGCTTGAATCAACTCTTCAATCAACTCGTCACGTTCGTCTTCGCTTGCGATTGAACCTTCGGTTGCCGACAACACTTTTTGATACTTCAGATTTTGTTGCAGCTTATCCATAACCGTTTGGTTTTCTTCCGCTAACTCAACAAGCTTCGACTTAATGATATTTACCCAATTCGCTTGGCTCAGTACTGTGTCATCAACGCTGGTAAAGTCTTCTCGTATTTGTCGTTCAACGTCTTTTTGAGCTTTCTTTAAAACCGCACGCACCTTTTGGAAAGGCAGCTGATACTCCTTACTTAGCTCGATAATCAGTTTATGAAAACCACCATTTGGAAGGTGTAAGTTTTCTTTAAACGTCGCCATTGCAGCTTCTTGCTGTTCGGTAAGGTGAGTCATTCTGTTTCCTATTCTTTATCACTTATGGTGCTGAGCCCGCGATCATACCATTATTACCCTCGTTTTTTCGGTAACTTGATCAGTTACACCTCGCTATGCCGTTAAATTCTCTCAGCCCTTTCTCTTTTGGCTAGTTATTAACCCACTTGGCATAAAATGGTAAATCTCTATCGGCGAAAGTTCGTACATTACGCGCTCAGGGGATATCGCCAGACAGGAGTCGTTACTTACATATGAAAGACAAGCGCGAGAAATGAGAAAACAGATGACCTATTCAGAATACAAAGAATCCGATTTGCATAAGTGCGTGAGCATTGGTTCAGAAGCAATGGTATCCATTGCCAAGTTTGCCTTTAAAGCCACTACCCTTTTATTTCGATTTTTCCGCTGGCTTGTCGTATCGGCTTATACCTACGTGATGAAGTAATTCTATATGGGAGTCGTTGTTTTCATTACGACTTATCTAAATACCCCAAAGCGCGCCCTATTAGGTCGCGCTTTTTTTGTGCCCAGTTTTATACC
This sequence comes from Vibrio sp. 10N.222.55.A1, assembly GCF_041473835.1. Classification (NCBI taxonomy): domain Bacteria; kingdom Pseudomonadati; phylum Pseudomonadota; class Gammaproteobacteria; order Vibrionales; family Vibrionaceae; genus Vibrio; species Vibrio sp. 10N.222.55.A1. The sequence continues at coordinate 59,169 of NZ_JBFRSX010000006.1, forward strand.
TAGCTTGATGCCAAAAGTCCGAGTGCATTTTATATCGTCAGTGGCGCTAAATGGTAAAACTGACCATCGAATAAAAACCATACTACACCTGTTCCAACGAAACAGACTTCTAACTTATACAGGTACTAAAATGAAAAAGATTGCACTTAAAATTGTAGGACTAACGGTTTTGGCTTCTGCGCTAACTGGTTGTATCGGCAGCAACGCCGTAACAGGGAAAGTGATGAAATTTAACGTTGAAGTTGTCGATAACCGCTATGCCCGTGCAGGTGTAAACTTCTTATTAGCGCCTGTATACGGTATTACTACCGCAGCAGACTATGTGGTATTCAACTCACTTGAATTCTGGACAGGTAAAAACCCTATCAGCGGTTCACCACACGTATTTGATACAAAAACAGACACGCACTTCAAAGTGAACGATGAGCTGGACCCAAGCCTGAAAGAAGCCCCTGTCGGCCCAATTTCTAACAATCGCACCATTGAAACGGGTGAGATGATTAAGATCGACGAAAACACGATTCAAATGGACATCGTCTATACATCTGGTGAAACAGCGACTCTAACGGGCATCAAAGACGGTCAAAACGTTACCTATTACATGGATGGTCAGCTTGTATCGCAAACAACTATCGCTGAATTAGAGAAGATTCAAGGCACTGAAGCTTAAGGTTCATCGCCCACACAGAGTTCAAACTTAAAGAGACTTTTGAGCTCATAAAATAGAACAAGCCCGGCGATTGCCGGGCTTGTTTGTATGTGCTCTATTATTTGTAAATGCTCTATTGGGACTGAGACTGTGCAAGTCGAATGCTCACCAAACTCGCCACCATGATAGCTAAGTAAAAGCTGCCGATAATGGATTCCATAAACACAAAGAATTGAGCAATAGGCAGAGCTGGTGATATGTCGCCGTAACCAACCGTAGTCAAGGTGATAAAGCTAAAGTACATCGCATTAAACAAGTTCGTCAGCCAGACTTGCTCTTCTAACCCGTTAAAGGCATTAGGAAAGATCTCTAAAATTAACAAGTAGATGGTCGACCAAGCAAACCCTAGCAACAAGTAAATACAGATGGAGCCGATGATGTGATTGGGTGTCACCGTTTTGGCTTTCATCACCTGCTTCAACGCCGAGTAAATGTGTGAAAACAAGAACACAGCCAACGCCGATAGCGTCACTATCGACAGGTTATAGCCTTCCAAAAATGAAAACACGCCAGACACGAGCGCCGTAATCAATAACAGCCCATACCAAGAGCGATACAAGGCTCGCTCTTTATGAATACCGGCAATTGAACTCGCCAACGTAATAATGATAAGAAATAGGATTGTTTTCTGGCCTTGCGGATAAAACTGCTGCATCACCGCGCAACCAAGAAACAACACCAACAGTGCATAGAATAAGAAGTAGAAGTTGTCGTCTTTAGAGACTGGCTTCATCTATTTTCCCTCGACCTCTGCAGGTTTTTTCTCAGTTTCTTGTTGGTTTTTCTCTTCAAGTCCAAGCCACGCCATCATCAGCTCATAGCTTAAACTCAGTATCACAGCACCGACAAACAGACCGACGATGCCTGACATCGCCATTCCGCCCAGTGCACCCAATAGAATTACCAACATTGGAATGTGAGAGCCACGGCTCAGCAATACTGGCTTTAAGATAGCGTCACTGCCGCTCACCAAAATACACCACACTAAGAACAAGCTCGCCGCCAGTGTCGATTCAACGCTGAACATGTAGATGATCGCCGGTAATAGAGCGAGAATCGGTGGAAGTTGGATTATCGCAATGAGCAGCACAGCTAGCGCCCAAAACGCAGCTGCTGGAACGCCTGCAATCACCAAACCGATTGCCGACATCATGGATTGAATCACAGCCACACCAATCACACCTTGCACAACGCTTCGCACGGTCGATTTAGAGAGCTCTACCAACTCTTCACCTTTACCGCCCGTTAAACGCGCCACTAAGTGAGTCACGCCGGTTTTGCATTTATCGGCATTACTCATGAATGCACCCGCAATGATGGTAGAGATGATGAACTGAATAAAGCCGCCACCTAACGAGCCAAGAACAGAAGCCGCTTTCGTCGCAAACTGTTTAAGTTCATCCGCATACTTTATGAAAGTGCCTTCAATATTGTTGGAGGCGGCAACCAAGGTTGAATAAACCTTTTCCCCTATTAATGGAATATCTTGTAAGGACTCTTTCGGTTTGGGCAATGACAATGTGCCATCTTGAAGCCCTGTCATCAGGTCAGTCGCGCTGGTGTAGATACCAGAAGAAAGCGCCGCCAAAGGAATAAATAGAAGAATCACACCAATAAAGCTCAGCAATGCACTGGCTTTACCTTTCGACATCCCGGTTTTATTTGAAATTGCGACCGCCACTGGATACAACGCAGTCGCAATGATCGCACCCCATATCACCAAAAGAATGAATGGGCGCAAAATCGAAAAACACCAATACACGAGCATGGCAATCGCTGCGATCTTGATGGCAGCGTCTATCGCCTGTTTTGAAAAATCATCGGTTAACTTCATGAGACGTCCTTGTTAGACAAAATTAAGGCTGATTTTGTAGAAACTTCCAATTCCGTGTTTCTAGGAATAGAGAAGCCAAAATCATATATATGCCAATTAACACTAATTGGAATATGCGTATAAGAGTGTTGCTATCGATGTCACCGGAGCTCATCAACGTGCTACCAACCAGTACGAGCAACGTACTAAATGCAGTGGCGAAAATAGGTGCTTTTTCGGGAACCGTGTAGATCTTGGTAGCCATAAGAATGGCAATAAGTCCTATAAACAAAGAATAGAAGACAATGTTGGGTACTATAGAAAGAATTGAAAAAGCAGCAATCGCCAGCAATCCCCCGATACCGTTACTTATCACCAAAAAAGCGCTCAACTTTATCGACTTCTCTGACGTAATCATCAACGATAACAACGCAATGAACATCATTGTCAGTAAAGCTTCAGATATTTGAAAAATAAAGAAAAAGCACACCACTGGATAGGAGATGATCATCGCCCTAAAGGCCACATACCAACGCTGTTTCTTTTCGAGTGGCGCAGCAGCGAAGCCTGAGAACGCCGATTTTGGCTCAGGGAAAAACACATGCACTAACGCAAAAAGCATGACTGAAACCACACCAGAGGTCGCTAAGCCAGAGGCCAGCATTACTGACACGCCGGGGTTATCAATCGCCATGAATGGCAACATCAAAACCGCAATCAACAGTATGGTGGCAAACAGGTTCCATTTTGGGTCGACAAACAAGTAGTAACCCCACAGCATCATTAACCCCACTAAAATCAGCAATGGGATTGGATAATGGGTAATTCCTCGCGACAGTAATAAACCTAACCCCATTGTCACCACAACGGCCAAGAGCAATTCGTAGACCGTTTCTTTATGGAGATTTGGTTTATCAATTAAGAACTTAGCTGTGAACACTGGCGCCACAAACGCAAGTGGCCAGTTTATCCACGCCGCCAAGAAAACAGCCAACGTGACCTAGGCTGTTCTCTCGATAATAAGCTTCAATCCAAATATCTTCGGTTGAAACAAAGGTCATGATTGCTTGCCCTGCTGATGCATAGAAACCTTCAGACAGGCTAAAGTTAGAGACACCACCTTGTGTCGGTGCAGTAATCACGGTGCGCTCTAGGTTCAATTGAGCTTGTTCAAGTGCCAGCAACGCCGCTTTCACTTGGCTATTTTCTTCGCCTTCTTTACCCATTTGTTTCTTAGCACGGTCAAGGTCAGCTTCTGCATTCACAACCGCCGCACGAGAGGTCGCTAATGCTGCTCGCGCTTTATCTGCATCTGATTTAGAAACGACACCTTTATCGGACATCTCTAAAACACGCTTGGCTTGCAGTTTGGTGTTTTGTCTTTCAACAATAGCTGAAGTGAGTTTTGCTTGAGCTGAAGCAATACTCGCGGTTTGCGCGCCGACATTTTGGCCAGCAATCTCTAAATTTTGCTCGGCTTGTTGTACGGCTATTTGGTAATCAGACTCATCTAAAATGGCTAGCTTATCGCCTTGATTAACCAGTTGGTTAGGTTGAACAAGAATATCGAGCACTTTACCCGACACCTCAGGTTTGATTGGAACGATATAACCTTTGACACGAGCATTATCAGTAATAGGGATGATGCGGTCTGAAATGATACTGAAGATCAACATGAACGCTACGAACAACAATAAGTAGTTGGTGACCTTTCTTACTTTGTCTTTTCCATTTTCTTGCTGGCCAACTTCTTCCTTGGCTTCTTGCGCATTCCCGTTGACTTCTGACATGGGACTCCCTTCTAGATAACTAACATCAACAAAATTAATACTTTAAAAATAAGCCCGGTGATGGAAAACTCAAGTAAATAGGGTTAGATTTAGTAAACAAAACGTTGCAAATGATATAAGTGCCTTATCTGCACTGCGATAGGTCGCTTCGGCTTGCGCCTGTATTTCAGACACACCACTGCTCACGGTCAGGTTCAATGTTGTCCCTTTGGTAATCACTTCTTTCAGTCGATACATCGCCTCAAACGCTTCTGCCAAATTGGTTTCAGGCATCAAGATAGCGAACTCTTCTCCGCCTACTCGCGCGACGATATCAGTGTCTCGGCTGTTGTTTCTCAACAGTTCAGCGACCTCTTTCAGCGCTGAATCACCTTGGTCATGACCGTGATTATCATTGATAGCCTTGAAGTGATCTAAATCGATCAACGCCAAACAGGAATGTGTGTAACCATAACGCTCTGCCAGGTTAGAATAATGTTTTAAGTCGTTATCAAAGCGGCGTCGATTCCAGCACCCTGTCAGTGAATCCGTTTCCACCAGCATTCTTAATCGACGCTCCAATATCTTGCGTCGGCTAATATCCGTAAAGGTCACCACGTACTTGTTATTGTGCGGCAGAATTTCAGTTAGCTTTTCCACCACAACGTTTACGGTAAACTGCTCACCAAGTCGACTGACGCCACTCAACTCACCTTTCCATCTCTGGTTTTCCTTCAGTGAGCGAGTAATGGTCGTGATTAGGCTGCTGTTATTCATAAAACAGAGATCAGAAATCGGACGAGATTCGACTTGGTCAAAGGCATAACCTGAAACCCGAGAGAATTGTTGATTCACTTGTATGACCCTCAATTGACTATCGAGGACAATAAAACCTGCGACACCATCAATGATCGCTTCCGACAAGTTATTCTTGCTTTGAGCCATTTCATGTCGATAAAGGCGTGCGGTAATAAGAGTGCTAAGTAAAAACAACGCACACACCGAAAAAAACATGGCTGGCGTAGAAGCAATACTCAGCAACCACAAGCTAAATGCCATATTGAGGACAAGTGCAGACACCACGTATAGCGGCATTTTTCGGTCATAACTTAACTTGTTCATAGTCTGCTCTGGTGATGGGCGAATGACTATGATGGCTAAGTTTTAATTAAGATATTTACCATTTTACGACACATACAAATTCAAATTACATATCGAACAATAAGTGCATAGGGTTACACTAACTATTAAGCGGAAGAGATTGAAAAGATTCGAGACCGCCACTTTGAATGCCAACCAGTGCCGGGTTACCTAGGCCTACTAACCGAATATCTCCGTCAAAATAACGAATAAACAAACGGTTAGTAACCAAGCTCGTGTTTACTGACTTGGTAGATTACTGAACGGCTAAGTCCGCTCTGCGTACCCAGAATGCTCGTATATGATCATAAATCAGATTAAACACAAACGCGTAAATGGTAATAAAAATGGTCACGCCGATATCCATTAAAAATGCCTGCCAAATCCCCACATCAAGTAAGTAAGCCATAACTGGGATCGTCGCCACCAGCAAGCCTGCCTCAAATAGCACGACATGAAAAACACGTAACTTGAGCGAACGCTTTGATTTTTCACCCGTGAAGTAGCGATCAAAAATGCGGTTGAAACAGTAGTTCCAAATCATCGCGATGGTCGCAACAACTATCATGGTTCCTGATAAGGCATTCACATCATGATCAGTAAATATCGCTAAGCCTATAATTGATAGTGTTACGGCCAATACTTCAAATAACACAGAGTGAAACACTCTTTCTAACGTACTCATACATTCCTATAGCAATTTATAACATGGTGGACTTACCGAAATTATGTCACCGAAAACAATAAGAGAAAGTTAACAGCCATCACGTTTAGTGATAGCTTAAGTATAAGTACCCCATTTTGTATTGAGCGAGAGATAACATGTACAGTTTTGAGCAACTAAAAGTCTTCGTCACGGTGTGTGAAAGTGGCTCTTTCTCTGCCGCCGCTCGCAAACTGAAACGCGCTCAGTCTGGGGTAAGCCAATCGATAGCCAACCTCGAAATTGCCATTGACCAAGAGCTGTTTAACCGAGAGAAAAACATCCCCGTTTTAACCAGCAAAGGTAAAGCGTTATTGCCTGTGGCTAAGTCCATTCTTGACCAGCAAAAGTACTTCGATCAAAAAGTAGAATCGCTGACCCAAGAAGATGAGCACGAACTGATCATTGCGGTTGATGAAAGCATCATAGATAAGAACTTTATTAAGATAATCAGCTCACTCGCCGATCAATTTCCAATCACACACTTCGATATCATTACCACCTCAACCTTTGATGTTGAAGACCTAGTAAGACGCGGAAAAACACAGATTGGCATCATCTATGCGGATGGTGAACTTAAAGTGGATATGGACTTCTTCTTACTGGGCCAAGCGCGTTTCCTAACCGTTAGCTCTGCCACTCACGAACTCAGCCAAATGTCGGTAGTACAAGACTCAGACCTCAAGCGCTATCGCCAATGTGTGCATCGCAGCTCAAAGCAGCGCGAACTGTGGTTCACCTATGGTATTAGCTCAATGCGTTGGTATGCGAACAACCACAAGAACATTGTTGATCTCGTTGAACAAAACGTGGGTTGGGCAAATGTGCCCGAGATGATGGTGATGGAAGGCATTCAAAAAGGCGATATTGTGGCGTTACCTGTCTCACACGAGCATGGTGGTTGGATTACTCCAGTAGGTTGTTTAGTTTCTCGCAGCCACATCAATGGCCCAGTTCTCACCAGCCTTATTGAGCAGCTTAAGGGGCACTCACTGCAGTACAATCAATGGCAAGCCAACTAGCCTCCCCTGTTTACAAATCATCTCTATTTTCAAAACATCGTCAATTCAGAGATTCAATATCGGCATGGAACACACCACCGCTACCCCATTTTCACTTTTATTGCTGATAAAGATCTTTATCGTTTAGACAAAACACCCTAGTTGATGTCCCAAAGTGACATAACTACTATGCGATCCCAACGGGTTTGTCTTTTCAAACGAATATAGACAGGCCCAAATCGCTCTTTAACACCACTGACCCAACTTCAAATCTCCCAGATAAGCGCTCAGCCTTGCCGTTGCTTATATCGGTTTCAAATAGATCACTTTTTGAATATTAATTCGCACCCAGTTTATGAGCGCTCTTTGAGTGCTTTTTTATATCTAAATGAACCTTTTGGAAGATTTGTCGTGAACGTTTTAAGAAATATTTGCCCTGAGAAAATGGGTAAAGAGCGTAACAAACGAGAGTATGATTTACGCGTACTTAATTGTGTCAGTGAAAGCGAATATGAATCGCGTATGGCGGTTTGGAATAGCCTAGCGTTAACTGCTACTCCGTCTGCTTCGGAAACAAAGGGCTTCATCGATGAGTCTTTCAACAAGCTTCAACAAGACCTAAAAGAAGCTAGCCGTGAGTTATCGATTAACTACACGGACTTCATCGCAATGGCGCATGAAGAGATCAACTACATTAAGGTGTTTGTGGCTGATAAAACAGCACAATACGGTTGGTACGCTGCGATCGTTCTTATGGTCATCGGCACGGTTGCTCTGTGTATTCAGTAAGTTAGACCACAAATTTTACTGGCTACTGCATCGAGCGCTTTAATGCGCTCTAACTAGAAAACAAATGACGAGTCTCATTTGTTTTCTAGCCACCACAAACTCACTCTCCCATCAAAAACAACAAATCTTGGGTCGCTTGTTTCGGGTCTTCTGCGTGACATATCGCTGATACCAACGCCAGGCCGTGAATACCTGTCTGAACCAACTGCGGAATGTTCGATTCGTTGATTCCACCGATACCAACAATCGGCAATTTCGTTGTTTTCAAAGCCATTTGAATGCCTTCATAACCCCAATGTTTCTTTAGATTCGTCTTAGTCGGTGTGGCAAAAATCGCACTGAGACCAATGTAATCGATCGGCAAACTATCTGCTTGTTGTAGCTGCTGTTCAGTTTCAATTGATAACCCAAGAATCTTGTCTGAACCAATCAGCTTACGTGCTAACTCTGCAGGCATATCCGATTGACCCAGATGCAAACCATCGGCGTCGACAGCCAATGCTACGTCCACTCGGTCATTGATGATCAGCGGAACACCTGAGCCAGCCAGAATCGACTTAACCGCTTGTGCTCGTTCAATGAAGGCTCTTACGTCCCCATGTTTTTCTCTTACTTGAACCATAGTGACGCCACCAGCAACCGCTTGTTCAACCACGAATTTAAGCGTTTCTAGATCTTGTTGGTCGTCAGTCACCAGATAAAGTTTATAAGGGTTCATCGCGTACCTTTGAAGTCGATTTCTAAAATTGGTTTTCTGCCATTTTACCGACAAATCACATCCTATGCATGGAAGTTAGCACTTAATTCCTTAAGTTAGGCGGTTGAATTCAAATACGCAACTCGTTGAAAGCATGTCGAAAAACCCGATTTTTCTAACAAAAGCGTTACTTATTACACAAACTATTCGCTTTAGCATGCCCAGAATGCTGTTTTATGAAATACTCCCCTATGAAGGAATCAGGTAAATATAGGGATAGTTATGCGCCACCTTTCTATAGCGCTCAAGATCAAGCTGGGTTATGCCATCTGCTTGCTCTTTTTCGTCATTTCAGGCCTTGTGAGTTACAAAGGTATTCAAACCTTGTCGAACGGCTTTAGCCAGTACAGTGACCTCAGCCACAAGGCGACATTGTCAGGCAACATTCAAGTGCACTTTCTTCAGATGCGTTTAGCTTCTGAACGTTACTTAGAGTCATTGGATGATCAATACGAAGCGAATTATCAATCGAGCAAACTTGCGATTGATGAACTGCTGAACAACTTAATCCAAACCACCACCAATACTGATAGCTTGTCGAGCCTGCAATTAGTGCAAGACAGCGTTGCAGCTTTTGATGCGGCTTATGGATCAATGAAACAGAGCCAACTGCTCATTGACCAGTTAGTGAACGTGGAGATGGTCACACGAGAAACCAACGCACTGAAAGCGGCTCAGAGCTTATTGTATGAGTCTTACAATAACAATGATCCAAACGCGAGCTTATACGCAGGCATGTTGATGGAGAACTTCCTCGCAGCCAAGATCACCGTACTCAGTTACTCAAACAACAACGACCTCAAAACCTACGAAGCCGGTAAAGACATCTTTGAATATGCTCTGCCAGGTATCGAGGGCGATATTGAGTCTCTTAAATCATCTCCTTATCAAAGTGAATTGATTGAAGATTTCTCTAACCAACGGGAAGCGTACGCGAAGGGCTTTGAGCAAGTTCATCAACAGATGATTGAGAACACGCAAAGAACCGCTAGTCTTGCCTCGATTGGTGACAGCTTGGCTATCGCGGTAGCCGATGCTCAAAGTATTCTAGAGCAACAGAAACAAGCGCTCACGCCGGTACTGCAAGCCAGCGAAAAGCGCTCGATTCAAATCATCATATTGCTGACGGGTGTGGCTTTAGTTATTGGCATGACGAGCGCCGTGTTGGTGACTCGCTCTATTACTAAAGGCATCGCACAAGTTAAACAGATCACCAACGAGCTTTCTCAGGGCAACCTGAATGTGGAAGTGAACATTGAGAGCAAAAATGAGATTGGCGAACTGCTGACTAATATGGAGATCACCATTGAATCTCTGCGCGATATTGTTGGCCAAGTGAACCGTTCTAGCGTGCGTATTGGTGAGATGTCGGAGTCACTCAATCAAGTGACCAATAACAGCTCGACCAACGCAACACAATTGAATAGCGAGATGATAAATATCTCTTCTGCCGTTGATCAATTGGCTTCCAGCACATCAGAAATTGCTGCAAGTGCTAACCACGCGTCTCAAGTTGCTAACCAAGCAACCGAGAATGTGGCGATGGGACTCAAAGAAGTAGACAAAACACTGCATGAAATTGGCAGCGCCGATGAAAGCATGCAGGTCAGCAGCCAGAAAGTGACTGACCTACACAAAGAGTCGATGAACATTGGTGCCATTCTTGAAGTAATCAAAGGCGTTTCTGAGCAGACCAACCTGTTGGCATTGAATGCGGCTATTGAAGCTGCGCGCGCAGGTGAACAAGGTCGCGGATTTGCAGTAGTAGCCGATGAAGTAAGAACGCTCGCTAAACGTACCCAAGACTCTGCTAGCCAGATTGATGAGCTCATCACCTCACTACAACGTGGCGCTAAAGATGCGTTAGAGTCTATCAAAGAGAGCCACAGCACGGTTTCAGACGCTTCAACGCAGGCGCAGCAAGCTTCTCAGAATTTACATGTGATTAATCAACACATCCAAGACCTGAACCAAGCCAACAGCCAAATCGCAGTATCTGTTGACGAACAGGATTGCTTGACCAAGTCGTTGGGTGAAAACGCGCAAGGTGCAAATACCATCGCGCAGAGCAACCAAGAATCAGTCAGCAGTATTTCTGGCGCAGCGAGCGACTTAACCGAGGTTGCTCACCACCTAGAGAGCCAAGTAAATCGATTTAGAACCTAACCAATTGCTCATATAACGAGATAGCTAACACAACGACGAGTTAATACGGTTTTGAAGCAATAATAGAAAAGCCCTCAACACATATGTGTTGAGGGCTTTTTAATAAGCTACGAATGCAGATCTAGATTGAATCTACTGAATCTTCAAACGTTGAATCAGTGTCTCTTCATCTAGTTGATACAGCTCATCGAGTAAGTTCATCTGCAAGCTACCTGGGCCACGTGAGTTCTCAGCTGCGATTTCACCAACCACACCCAACACAGCTGCGGCAGCCAAGCCACTGTCATCACCGACTGCAGCGAAAGCTCCCGTTAATGCAGTAAGAGTACAACCCATGCCCGTCACATACGGCATCATTGGATGTCCGTTGTTTAACGTCACAACACTGTCTTTAGTGACAACGTAATCTGTCTCGCCAGAAATCACCACATTCGCACCGTATTCAGCGACCAAGCATTGCGCAGCACCTACCGCGGCATCACTGCTATCTAGCGCATCAACGCCTTTGCTCTGTGCTTGCTCGCCCGCTAACGCGATAATCTCAGACGCGTTACCACGAATGATCAATTTATCCGCTAAACGTGCAATTTCACGAGAAGTCTCAGTACGCAGCGTACTTGCACCACAACCCACAGGGTCAAGAACCACAACCTTGTTGTTCGCGTTCGCTTGCTCAACAGCAAAACACATTCTTGGCGTCCAAACACTGTCGAGCGTGCCGATGTTAATCACCAAAGCACCAGAGAAAGACATCATCTCTGCCAGTTCTTGTTGCGAGTGCGCCATAATAGGCGAAGCGCCAATCGCCAATAACGCGTTGGCCGTGTTGTTCATCACTACATAGTTAGTGATGTTCACAACCAGTGGTTTTTGCTCTCGTACTGCGCGTAGCGATTGAATAATTTGTTCAGTAAGCATGGGTAAATCCTTATTCGTGAAAGTCGCTTTTAAGCCGCTGTTGAATCATCAAGAGCGTTCAGCCCTTGCTGCCAAAAAGCCACTTCCATACGCGTTGCGGTTTTGAAGATATGAACGATGTTCTGACCGCGTTCGCTGTTGATATCAATTTCAGCAAGCAACTGATTGAAGTATTCCGCGCCCGTTGCTACGCCAGACTGGAACTCTTCACTGCCATACAGTTGCAGCCAGCTTGCGTATGGGTTGCCTTCCAAAACAGTATCACTGCTTTCTAACAGCGCTTTACCAATCACGGCATAACCGATTGAACACGGAGCCAGTGCCGCATATAAGTCGACAAGATCACCCGTCATACCCGCATCTAGAACGTAGCGCGTGTAGGCAACAGTGCCGAAATCTTCAGGTTCGTTTTCTAAATCCGATTCGGTTAAACCCCACTGACCACAGTAAGTCACATGGTGAGAGATTTCAGAATCTAGCAGCGCATGAACACTTGGCAGTGCACGACGCATATCAGCCAAGGTTTTAGCCTTGTAAATTGCCAATGCATAAGCGCGGGCATACTGCTTTAAAAACAGAAAATCTTGCTTCAAGTAATGCAGAAAACACGGCTGAGCGAGTGTGCCGTTTGCCAGCGTTTTAACAAAATCATGCTCGGTGTAGTCTTGCCAATCTTGTTGACAGGCTTGGATTAAGTCTTGGTATTTCATGAGATTCCTTAGTCAAAAGTCGGTACGTAGTCAGCGGCTTTCGGTAGTGATTTGATAATGCCTTTGTCAAACATGAACTGTGCGTAATCGTCGTAACGCTTCATATCTACAGCAGAAGGACGAAGTGCAAAACGAGTCAGCGTGTCGTTCCATGCGCGTTGGTTAAGTTCGTTGTTCAACGTATCTGGTGAATACGCGACAAACTCGCTCCATGACTCTTGTGGGTGGTTCACAATGTAAGTTGTTGCTTGCTCTAATGCTTTGTTGAACGCTTTGATCGCTTCATCATCGTGTTTCTTTGCGTTCGCAACAAAGATCAGCTCATCGTAAGCTGGCACACCGTGCTCTTCTGGGAAGAATGCTTTTGCTTTAAAACCTTCAAGGGCTAGCTGGTTAGTTTCGAAGTTACGTAGGCCACCCCAGATTGCATCTACCTTTCCCGATGCCAATGAAGATGAAAGTGCCCAACCGACATTGATGGTTTGCACGTCTGTAAATGCAACATTTTCTTGAGCTAGCATGGTACCGATAGTCGCTTCTTCGTTACCCGCAATCGCGATACCGATCTTTTTGCCTTTCAGATCCGCTAATGAATCGTTCTTGCCGTTATCCAGTACCATTAGTGTGTTCAGTGGCGTCGCGATAAGGGTTGATGCACGAACTAAAGGAAGACCCGCTGCCACATCCATGGTTAAACTTGGTTGGTAAGTTACCGCTAAATCAACCTTACCTGCTGCAACCAATTTTGCTGGCGTGCTTGGGTCTGCAGGCTCTTGAATTTCAATGTCTAAGCCTTGGTCAGCAAAGTAGCCACGCTCTTGAGCGATCACAATCGGGCCGTGGTTCGGGTTCACAAACCAATCCAACATCAGCGTCAGTTTCTTCTGTTCAGAGTCCGCTAGAGCATGACCTGAAACCAATGAAGCAAGCAGTGCCACTGCACCGACCAATTTGGTATTTTTCATAGTTAACCTTCCCTTTTGAATATTATTATTGTGTTTATAGAGCTCATTTTTAACGAGTTATTGTTGAGATAAATAGCGTGAGCGAAGCTTTGTTAAACAAAGTGTTATTGAGTGAACCATCATTGGTTTTCCCAAGGGATAGCTTTTTTGAGTAACTTGTCTATGATGAAGTAGAGCGAGATAGACAGCACCGCCAAGATGAACAAGGCAGCAAACATCTCATCAATGATCATGCGCGCGTTGGCCTGTAGCATTAGGTAACCCAGCCCTTCACTCGAACCCACCCACTCGCCGACGACCGCGCCAATTGGGGCAATAACCACCGCCACACGAATGCCAGACGCTAGTGTTGGCAGCGCAGCAGGCAGTTGGATATAACGCAGCAATTGCCATTTCGATGCGCCCATCGTTTTGGCAAGATCGAGATAGCCTGTCGGTGTATTACGTAAGCCGTCGTAGCAACACGTGGTCACAGGGAAGAAGATAATGATCGCTGCCATCACCACTTTTGAGGCGATGCCATAACCTAGCCACAGCATCAATACTGGCGCAATCGCAAACACAGGGATCGCTTGGCTAGCGATTAAGATAGGTAACAACCAGCGTTTTAGTGGTTCGAACATCAACATCTGCAGGGCGAAAAATAGCCCCATCGACAAACCAAGTATCAAGCCAAGTAAGATCTCTTGCGCAGTCACCCAAGTGTGTTTGAGTAACACATCGTAGCGTTCGATTAGTTTAATAAAGACTTCTGCCGGAGCGGGAAGAATGAAGCTCGGCATCTCGAAGATAACGACCACCATTTGCCATAAACCGAGAATCACAGCACTGCTGATCAGCAAACGCATAACAGGATTCATCTGACGAGGGCGCTTAGTCGTGTTCTGAGTGTTAGTTGAACGAGCCACAGCTTCGCTCCGCGTTAGATCATTCATAGTCACGCTCCAGCTGATCTAAGATCGCTTGTTGTAACTCAGCGCATTCACCATCTAACACTCTTGGTGTGAGGGTGTTAGGCACAGACAATGACTGGGCATTCGCAGGCGTGCCTTGCAACACATACAAGTTATCCGCCAAACGCACCGCTTCTTGTGGATCATGAGTAATCAACACAACGGTTTTATCTCTTAACAATTCACACGCTAAACTTTGCAGCTTGTGCCTTGTTACCGCATCCAGCGCAGAGAACGGTTCATCCATCAGCACCACTGGCTTGTCTTGCATTAAGGTTCGAGCCAAAGCAACACGCTGGCGCATACCACCAGACAATTGATCCGGCATAGTAGACGCGTGATCAGCCAAACCAACCGCAGATAACAACTCTAGTGCTTGATTGGTTTGCAGTGCTTTATCAGAAGCTGGATTTTGAAAACGATGACTTAGGCAAACATTGTCGATAACCGACAACCATGGCAGTAACAAGTCTTGCTGTGCCATGTATGCGATGCGATCCGTTAAAGGCAATTCATCAGACGTTGCCAATGTGCCCTGCCACTCCACCTTATCGTCCAGTAAGCCTGCCAGATAACGCAATACCGTGGTTTTTCCGCAGCCACTTCGACCTAGCAATAGCGTCCACTTACCTGCGTTTAAGCTAAGCGACAACCCAGATAAGGTCGCGTGCTCACTGTCGTTATAACGTAAGGAAGCATTGCTGAGTTGAACACCAACCGTATTAACGGACATTACCGTGTCCAGCGAAGAAGTGATTTACCGGGCCATGACCTTGACCAACTTGCAACTCATCAGCATGAGCAATCGCGCGAGAAATGTATTGTTTTCCTAGGTCAACAGCGTCTGAGAGCGTGTAGCCTTGCGCTAAGAAAGAAGCAATAGCAGAAGAGAGCGTGCAGCCCGTGCCATGAGTGTTTTTGGTAGGAAAACGCTTCGCGCTAATCACAGCAGATGCAGTTGGTAGAATCAGTAAGTCATTGCTGTTTTCATCTTTCTCTAGATGACCACCTTTTAGCAGAACGGCTTTAGCACCTAAAGCGCGCAGATCTTCAATCATGTCCTGCATTTCGGCTTCGCTTTCAGGTACCGGCTTGCCTGTTAACGCCGCGCCTTCCGGCAAGTTAGGCGTAATGATGTCTGCGAGCGGAATCAGCTCTTGTTTTAGCGTAGTGATAGCAGAGTTTTCTAGAAGAAGGTCGCCGCTTGTCGCGACCATTACAGGGTCAATTACCAAGTGTTTTGGTTGGTATTGTTTGATTTTGTCTGCAACGACTTTGATGATTTGCGAATCCGCCAACATACCAACTTTTACCGCCACGATATTCAGATCGGTGAACACCGCATCTAACTGGCTAGCAACATGCTCAAGTGGGATTGGAAATATAGCGGACACGCCTTGGGTGTTCTGAGATGTAATCGCGGTAATTACCGAACAAGCGAAGCTACCCGTTGCAGACATGGCTTTAATATCAGCTTGAATGCCCGCGCCACCACCACTGTCAGAACCCGCAATGGTCAAAACAATCGGAGTATTGATCGAAGAAGATTGGTTTTCTGGTGTTTGAGTGCTGTTAGGTGATACTTGAGAATTGGAATACTGTGTCATGGTCGCTCCTACTGTCTAAAAGACGTAAGAGAACCGAACTTTGGCCGCAAAGAGAGTGTGGAGGTGAAAGCAATGAGAGATCATTGTTGAACCACGTAGGCAAAGTAATCATAGTTCCCTACGCCAGTATTAACTGAATCAGGTTCAACGGGTCTCGAATAACGATCTCAGCAAACACCAACTAAGGTATATGCCCCCCGACTATTGATAACGATAGTAACAGCACTCTCGCAACTGAGATACTCATTTTATTCAATTATAAGAATCACGCATGAATTTAATTCAATTAATCCCGTTTTAACAAATACTTATAATGGCTTTTTAGTTGGCTGAGATTGGATGAATAAACACATCACTATCAAGAACATACCTAGCCATCCAACCAATGGAATAAGCTCACCCACAATACACACGGCCAACACGGCGGCAACGACTGGCTCAAGTAAGGTAATCAAGTTGGCGCTACTCGCTGTGACATGGCGTAGCCCAAAACTGAAAGCGATATAGCCTAAACATTGAGGAAGTAACACCAAGTAACTCACCACCAACATATTGGTATTCGATGCGAACAAGTTATCCCCCGTAAACCAAAGCGTTGGCAGTAGCAACATCGCTCCTAGCCCAAATATGCTGCCCATCGCCGCTTGTGACTTAATCCCTTTGTCGATCAGTGCTTTGGTCGCCCAAGAATAAATGGCGTAACACAACCCAGCGAGCAAACCTAAAGCAATACCGAACAGCTTGAGATCATCACCGGATTCATTCGTCGATGAAGATTCTGAAAACACCAACAACCCAATACCCACCACACCAATCGCAAAGCTAGTGAGCCAACGTTTGTTGATATTATTCTTTTTGCTAATAAGACACTCTAAAAGTGCAGAAAAGAAAGGAGCAGTAGCTATCGACACCACTGTGCCCATTGCGACACCCGATAACTTCATCGAAGAGTAAAAAGCCAGAGGATAGATCGCCAAAGCCAGCGCACTCGCCGCTAACAACTTTTTGTTGAGCAAAAGCTTATCAAGTGAAGATAAGATCTTTCGATACGCCAAGACTGCTTGCATTAAGCCGCCGACGCCCATTGAAAAAGCACCAATCGCTAATGGGCTTAGATCAGGCGCAAAACTTGCGGCGGTGCCTGTCGTGCCCCATAAAACAGAAGCAAACACGATGGCTAAAGTGCCCGTTTGGAATTCGTTAACGCGATTGATGGCAAGATTCATTTCTATTACCTAGTCTATTTTCATTTCTGAAATAGATAATAGTGAACATATACTAAGTTGAGTTTGCCAAAAGGACGCTATTCTTGTTTTGGAAGACTCTCTTTCATCGAGCCCAAAAACGCCCTTGGAGACATGCCAAAGTGCTGAGAGAAGCGTCGACTGAATGCAGACAAGTCACTATAACCCACATTTTCTGCGACCAATTGAACGGGTAAATCGGTATGGCTAAGCAAGGCTTGAGCTTTCTCCATACGATAGCGAGTGATGTACTTAAGCGCACTGATTCCAATGCACTCTTTAAAGCGCTTCTTAAATTGAGTGGGGCTCAAGCAAGCCGTTTCTGCAAGTTGTGAAATGGATAACGGCTGCGTGTAATTATCCGCGATCAGCCTTTGTACCGCACGAATTCGAGGGTCGATGCTCTTGCTCACTTGTTGTTGTTCTAAAAGCAGTGAAAACACATCCAAGATAGATGACTCAATACCACTGTCTACTTGGTATTCCAACTGCTTTTCAACAAACAGCAAGAAGCTCATTAAAGGTGGCGTTATCGTGAAAACCGAGAGCTCATGCTCTAACAAGTGCTGCGGTAACTCTGCCATATCTGCGACAATAAACCGCGCTGCTTCATCCGCCTTAAACGCATGTGCTGTGGTTACCGGAATCACCACACATTCGCCCACCGCCACTTTACCGACATACCCCACCATTTCGATATTAATACTGCCTTGGATCGGCAATACCAGTTGATGATGGTCATCATGAGCATGGGTATTAAATTGCTTGGTGTAAGATCGAATGCTTAAGCTAGATTTCATGAGCAACGCCGGAGTACATTTCGCTAGGTTAAAGTAAGAGATACAAAGTTACATTATCACTTCCCTAGAGTCACACTCAATGATCATCAAATTCATGCTAACTAGGTGACATGATCAAAAACGGCCTCTAAATGAGAGGCCGTTTTTATTCGAATGCTTAATCACGTCAAAGATTTAAAACGATACTTGGTTATCCTGACCAACCACTACCTGAACACTATTTTGAACTTCATAAATGTCAAAACCATCAGCAACCGGATCAGCATTGTCTTCATCACTGTCGTGTTGCGCGGTACAGGTATAACCCAATGAGTAAGTACCTGGATCAATAAATCCCAGAGAGAACTCATAGTTAGTCTGTGCTTCATTCATTGCCACTGATGCTGAAGTAATCGGCTTCACCTCATCGGAACCGCCAATAGGCGCCATGTCAGCTTTGTCGACATTACCTTCATACAAGTACACCGACTGAACATAAGTATTATCATTTGTAGGGTTACAAGCTTCAAAAGTGGTACTCGAAACAGTACCTTCAATGTTTCCTGTCTCAACCGTATTGATAAGGCTTACAGACGTTCTTTGAATAGTGTAATCAGGGAAAGTCGAACTGTTCTTTAGGCCACGTCGAAGATCGAACTCGACAACAAAATCGTTACTCTGTTGGTTCACATTAAATGAATCATTAAAGTAAAGCACGCCAGCGTTATCTTCTTTACCAACACCTTGCGGGCACGCGCCATTACCTTTCACCGTTAACTCACGAATCGAGTCATCGTTTTCTACAACATAAGATGGATGTGTCGGGTGATCGCCATCATTCGCAAACACACATAGTTTATAGCTACCTACTGGAACTACCTCGTTTTCAATCAAAGGAAGTGCATCGCTTCCTTGGTAATCCAATAAATTGACACTTAATGGAATAGGATCTTCACCGTCTGGCAACGGGTCGCCATTTTCATCAACGTAATCACCGTTTTCGTCCGTTTTATACACGTCATACACTAGCGTTGTACCTCCCTGAATCGGAAGTAAAGCTACCTTGCTGAATGTCACCGTCACATCTTTAACATCATCGACGGGCGCATCACTCACACTCAAGGTAATGGGTGTCGTACTGCTTGATGATCCTGAGTCTCCGCCACAACCAACAAGCCCGGCCAACACAAGGCTAGCTAAAGCCGTTTCCTTTAAATATTTCATAACTCATTTCCTATAAAATCACTGCTCAATAAAGGGCTTATTTGAGTGCCCTCTTATTCTTTTTCTTGTTGTGACCCATAAATAAACAGCGCTATTGTTTGATGATCCCTACTATTCAGGGCATTCCTCATCCAAAAAACACTGTTCATCAAGGTGCACATATCAAGTCGCACATAGGTTAATTAAGTCTAGTAAGTAAATTGTCAGTAGCAACGCATGTTTGGCAAAAGTGCTGTCAATTGTGTTGAAATAGTCGTTGAGTAGAAAATGGGAAGCAGGGATTGAAAGCAACTTGATCAAAGTGAATAATCGCCACCAAGATCAAAAAAGGCCGTTAAGACAGCCTGTTGCTGAACTTAAACGACCTTTTCATTGAATTTTGATTAAGCTAATTCGATCTTAGCTCATTCAAATTCGCTTATTTTTGAAGTTGTTCTTTAGCCGCTTCAACCTTAGAGAAATCTAGGCCAAGCTCTTCAACGGCTTCTTTGATTAGCGCAGGGTTTTGCATTACCTGGCCCATCAGCATTTGAAGTTTATCTTGTGGTAAGCCAAGTTGGCTGATCGTCGCCATTGCTGCAAGAGGGTTCTCGGTCAACGTCTTGAATAGCTCGCTGATCTGCTCGTCGCTAATATTGTTCTCTTTCAACATTGCTAAAATCGGGTTCATTTTTTTGCCTTTGAAACACTAAATTAAGTAGGAGCACAGCATACCATCTAGCTGTGCTCGATTGTACTAGCAACTTATACTTTGCCTACTGTGAAGTAACCCTAAGCCTAGCGAGACTCTAATGGGTAAGAGCGGTAGCTCCACATACCATAGGTTCTAAGCGCATCTCGGTAGATACCTAGTAGCTCACCATCACTCGCCTTCTTAAGATCTGCGAGTGGCTTGTCTGGGTAAGAAACCGTATCAAAAGTAATGCCCTGAGGGCCGGTTTGCCAGCTAGCGATTTCAAACAGAGTTTGACCACGACGAACATGGCTTGCCGAGCTAATAATGGTCGCGTGCTTAATATCATGGCGAGCAAGTGCATAGCTACTGAATAAGGCATTGCCTACCGTGCTGGTCGCGTAATTCTCTTCGATGATGCGATCTTTGCTTACCCCTTTCTCGATAAGCCAATCCGCCATTAACTTACCTTCAGTCTTGTGGTTCTTGGGCACGCCACCCGTTAACACGATCATCGCATCTGAGTTCGCCTTAGCCATCGCCAATGTTGTCTCAAGACGCTCAATCAAAATTTGATGCATAGAGCCGTCTGGATTAAGCGCATAGCCCAAAGTGACAATCGCGCCATGATGATCAAGCAAGCCTTTATCCGCAGACTCTTTCAACGGTGTTTCTAACACGCGGTCGACCGTAGCAAAAATGCGTTTGATGTCTTCTGCTTTACCTTTGTTCAGGCTTTCCAGTTTCTCCATGTGCTTATTGGATTCACTTTCATTGCCTTCAAATCGCTGCCAAACCGCAAGGTAAGCATGAAGATCAACATCGTCTGGTGCAACCGTCAGCGCTTGCTCAAACAGCTCAATAGCGCGCTCTGCATTCTTGTTGTAGATCTGAGCGTTCGCTGCCGAGATAAGCAAATCAGTACGGTAAGGTTCTAGTTGGTAAGCTTCTAACAATCGGTTAGTCACAATTTCCATGTTGCTTGGCATTTTAGCCGTAAAGCCCGCGTGAGAAATTCTTGCCGGAGACTTAAACGCCTGCAACGCATCAAGAAGTAATTGGTCGACAACTTGTCGCTTAGTCACCAACTGCGCGTAATCCGCAGAAGCCTGTACTGCGCCGTCGTTAGCAGCAAAAGAATAAGGTGTTGCGCCAAAAGCCAGCATGCCACCAAGAGCGAGGGCGATAATGTTCTTTTTCATGAAAAGATCCTGTGTCGTTAAGTGTTCACATCAGATTTGCTCACCAATGTAAGTCCCTAAGATTAAAAAACCGTGAAGCACACCTTAATCTCTAACGTTTATATTCATTTGTTGCATAAGGTGTGGCAGCAGATCACGATTTTGAACTTACCAATAAGCCTGTGCATCCAGATAATTCTGGTTTGAACCAGTGCTCAACGTTTTTGTTGGAATATCTGACTGCGGATTTCATACGCCCTATCCCGCCAAAAACCACCCATCACAAATCCGAACTCCGCATAAAGCAACGAATCAAAAAAACCACTTTAAGCTCATTTTTTCAACAACTTAAAATCCAACACACTGAATCGCGCGATTTTACCCCTCGCTCAAATAACGAGGTCTTCAACACATAGAGTTGGAATGCGAGTCAGAAGATCTTCAAATAATTCAAAATCAACCATTGAACGATCGTTCAAGTGGTGCTTTAATAAATGACCAATACAAGGAGTTACCCCATGCTTAAGTTCTATTTTCACCAAACACCAAACCCAATGAAGATCGCTCTGTTTTTGGAAGAGACAGGCCTAGATTTTGAACTTGTTCCTGTCGATACCTTAAAGGGTGAGCAGCATTCACCGGAATATCGTTTAATCAATCCAAATGGCAAAACGCCTGCGATTGAAGATGAAGGACAACGTGTATTCGACTCTAACGCTATCCTTCTATATCTCTCAGAGAAAACAGGCAAGCTTGGCGGTCAGCCAGAAGACAGAGCTGAACTACTCTCTTGGATGATGTTTATCGCGAGTGGCCTTGGTCCATATTCAGGCCAATCGGTACACTTCCGCCATGCTGCACCAGCAGGCTTAGACTACGCTGTGAACCGATACCTACGTGAAGCACAACGTCACTACGAAGTGTTAGAGAAGCATATGGAAGGTCGTGAATTTATCGTAGGAAATGAGTACACCATTGTCGATGTCGCTGCATGGGGTTGGATTGACAAAGCACCAGTCGTGCTTGGTGAAGAAGGCCTAGAACCTTACCCGAACTTGAAGCGTTGGTTTAACGCAATCAACACTCGCCCTGCTGCACTGCGTGCTCGCGAAATCGGCAAAGGCATTGAGTTTAAAACCGAACGTGATGAAGAAGCAAAACGAGCACTGTTTCCTTCGAATTTCCCAATCAACGAATAATTCAGCATGAAGTAAACGATGTGGAGCGAAAGCTCATTACTGGGCGAGCTATCTAAAAATCAATAGTATTGTTTCTATTAACTGATACCACACTAGTTAAAATATCAATACTATTGATATAGCTATTGTAAGAACCCTTACCGACATCCGATGGTGTCTCTGTCGGTCGTGCCGGGGAAAAGTCCTGAATCAGTTACTCTAGATCGCAGCGAATTTGTAAAGCATATGTTAGGCATGAATTAAACTTCGACTACAAAGCATAAACTTATTTTCAAGATACCAAATGAAAAAACAATCATGTGACAATCAACTAAAGAGACGATAAATGAGTTTTACAAAGACTAATAGCATTTGAAAGTAATATTAATTTTTGAATGCTAATTCAAATAATTAGGCGTTCTGATAGTTTTGCTTTTTTCGTTAATATTCTAGGCAACAAAATGAGATCAGGCTGCCTTAGTGCTTTACTTGTTACAATATCTGGTACGTGCTATCTGTCTATAGGTTTTTCAGGACTTGAGAATCAGTTTGGTATGGTATGGGCAGGAGCTGCGTTAATCGTCTTAATCGTGTTTAATTTGACGCTGCCACTCTCTTTAGGCGCTTACTTTTATACTACAAGTAGGCGTTGTTGCCTAAAT